>NZ_JBSGJD010000287.1:0-11276 GCF_053605405.1 Amycolatopsis sp. NPDC003861 | reverse complement strand
TGTGGTGTTCGTATGTGCGGGGGGCGGGGGGGGGGGCGGCTCGTGAGCCCGGCCCGCGCCCGGTCAGGCCGGGGCGTCGAGCAACTCCGCCAGACCCGCGTAGCCCGCGTTCTTCAGCCTCTCGCCCGAGGTCGTCGTGTAGCCCTCGGCGGCGCGGATACCGAGTCCCTCGACCATCCGGTTCATGAAGTTGAACAGGGCGCAGACCAGGACCGCGTCGTGGAGTGCGCGCTCGTCCCAGCCGGCCGCGAAGACCGCTTCGGCGTCCGCTTCGGTCATTTTCGACGGCGTCCTCGTCAGCTTGCCCACGTAGGCGAGCACCGGCTTGAGGCGGGCGTCCACCGGGGCGGACTCGAGGTCGGCGAGTGCCGCCGCCAGCGTGCCCTCCGGGATGCCGAACGCCTCGGCGGTGACGGTGTGGATGCCGTGGCAGTAGTCGCAGCTGTTCAGGCCGGACACGTAGGCCGCGATCAGCTCACGCTCGCCCGGCGTGAACGGGGACTCGCCGCGCAGCACCAGCTCGTGGAAGGCCAGCAGGTGCCGGGCCGGCTCGGGATAGGCCTGGAACACCTGGAGCAGGGTCGTCTCGGCCGGCAGGGACTTCAGGTAGGACATCGCGGGTCCTTTCCGTTCGATGGTGCGTCGGCGCGGGGGTCGACGTCCGCGCGGCGCAGCACGCACGCGGTCAGGTACGCGATCGAAGCGGGCCCCGCGCCCGGCGCGACGGCGGCGACGCGCGCGGCGGTCTTGACCCACTCCTGGCGGAGCGAGCCCGGGGTGTCCGCCGCCGGCTCGTCGAGGGCGCTGCGCACCGAACGCCAATGGGCCCGGCCGAGGGCGACCAGGCCCGGCAGGTCGAAACTGCTGCCCCCGTGGCGCACCTGGTCGACCAGCTGGGTGACCAGCGCCGGATCGTCGGCGATCCGCGCCAGGCCCAGCCCGCCGAGCAGGCGGTCGGGGTCGAGACCGAGCAGGATGATGCCGACCTCGACGTCGGCGGGCGCGTCGACGTCGGGCAGGGCGAACCGGCTGTCGTCGGGCAGGGCGAACCGGCTGTCGGCGGGCTCAGACACCGACAGCCTCCCGGAGCGTCCGGACGGGGCTTTCCTCGCGGACGGCGGCCGCGATGGCCGCGGCCGCCCGGGTCGTCGCCACGCGGTGCCCGTCGATGTTCCGGGCCGCCGGGCCGAGGACCATCGCCGTGGCGGCGCCGACCGCCGAAACGCGGGGGGCGCGCTCGAAGACCAGGGTGCGCTCGTCCAGGGCCGGCCATCCGTCGCGCTCGCCGACCAGTTCGGCGGGCAGCAGGCCGTCGCCGATCGACGGTGCCGTGCCCAGCGCCAGGACGGCGTGGTCGGCGACGATCCGGCGGCCGCTCGCGAGGCGCACCGTCACCGTCCCGCCGACGCCGGTCGCGATCCGGGCCACGGTTTCGCCGCGGTGGACGACCAGCCGGCCGTCCGCTTCGGCTTGCCGGAGCAACGGCTGGAACTCGAACATGATCGACGCCCGGCGGAACTGGTTCATCAGGGCGAGCCGGTCGGCCCAGCCGACGCTGTCGAACCGCTTGCGGCCCTCCGGGCGGAAGAACGTCGAGTTGACGTCGGCGCACTGGTACCGCTCGCCGGGGTCGCGCAGCACCCAGTGCACCTCCCGCCCGGCCGAAAGCGCGTTGCCGATCAGGTGCGCGGCGGTCAGCCCGGCGCCGACGACGATCTGCCGTCCGCTGTCGGGCACGGACTCGTCCCAGTACGAGACCCCGGGAGGTGGCGGGCCGCCGCCCCACCACGAATCCGGGGCCGGGCGCCGTTCCTCGCCGAGGCAGAGCACGACGTGGCGGGCGGTGACGGTGAAGGTGTCGGCATGCACCGTGACCGCGTCGGCGGAGGGCAGCACTTCGCGGACCACACCCCGCCACGTCTTCTCGGTGACGTGGTGGCTCGCCGCCAGGTGCGCGCAGTAGGCCTCGAAGACGTCCACCGGCACGACGGACCGGTGGCCGGCCTGCGACATCCGGATCTCCCGGCGTTCGACCGGGGTCAGCCGCGCCCAGTGCAGCCGGGCGAAGTCGACCAGCTCGCAGTCGCGGTAGCCCTCGACACCGGGGTGGTGCTCGTAGGGCGAACGGAGAACGCGCTGGCCGAGCCGGTCGATCCGGTCGAAGAACCGCCCGCACGGGCGGCCGTCACGGTCGATCACCACGACGTCGCGGACGCCGTGGTGCCACAGCGCCGACGTCACGGCGAGGCCGGCCGGCCCCGCCCCGACGACGACGACCTCCGCGGTCGCGGCCGGCCGGGTGCCGCGGTCCGCGGCCGGCGGGGCGGGCAACCGCGGCCAGTCACGCCCGCGGGGTGAGTCCAGCAGGTGCGGTTCCGGGACGAACTTGATCACGAATTCCCCTCACGCCCGAGACCGCGCCGGTTCAGCCGATCACCGTGATGGGCACGATCAGCTCGACCACCGGTCGCTGCCGCATCCCGTTGGTGACCAGTTCTTCGAGCGTCTGCTGCGACCGCTCGGCGCTGTCGGTGGCGAGCGGGCTGTACCGGGAGGAGAAGTACGTCGGCTTGCTGCCGCCGGTTTCCATCGAGTACGTCTTGAGCACGGCCTCGCCCGGCCGGACCTCACCGTCGTAGAAGGTCAGCCGCCGCTGGTCGGGCGTCATGAAGCTCTTCGCGAACTGGGGCGACATCAGCGCGGCGTCGTCGATGAACACCGAGTCCTCGTCCAGCACCGCCTGCATGGCGACCCACGTCCGGTCGGTCAGGTTGGTCTCGGCCTTGATGACCTGCCAGCGCCCCGGCTCCGGAAGGCTGACACTCACCGAAACGTCGTGATCGGTGGTGTCGATCGCGCCGGTGATCATGAGGACCCGGCGGCCGACATCGGCCACGCCGGTCATCTGAATGTCCCGGGCGCGAACCCGGCTGGAAACATCGAGTCCTGGCAATTCGGGCGACGACATGACGAAGCCTCCTCGTTATTCACCCCAGAAAATAACGGCCGCAACGGCGAACACGACGAGGTTTTCATACCACAAGAGACATTGTCAAGATGAGGAATACCCGTCCGCGGCATGCATTGCATTGCGCCCACCGGGAGCGTACGCCATCCGGGCGACGGCTTACCCCGTTCGGCGCAGTGCCGCTCATTCAGCCGTCGGCCGTCGCCCGACCACCCCGGTCACGAACCGTCATGGGGCCGAGCCGCGGCAGCCTGGCCGGAGTAAGCCTCAACGTCATCTCGCGGCCAGTGCTCACTGCCCCGGCAAGCCCGGGCCGGCCGGAGCGTCGACACCGTCCTGCAGCCGGCCGACATAACGAATTTCGAATGCGGATTCCGCCCGCTGCACCATTATTTTCAGCACCAGACCCGGTTTCACCATAATCATGAAATTACCGGGATCGTACGGGTCGCCGAAAATGTCGTAGACCAGGAAAGCCGACCCGTCGCCCACGGCGAACAATGCTTCGTAGACGACATTCCGTTCGGCCTGTGTCGCCGACTCGGCCCAGTCCCCGAGCACCTGCACTCCCGCGGTGAGCTGGAGGCGCATCGCCATCCACCGGCCTCCCAACCGAACTTCGGCCGGGCGCCGGGCGCGCACGGCGAGTCCCGCCCCGCACTCCGGCCCCGGTGAGGTTCCAGTGTCCCGCCCTCGCGGTGACCGCGTCATCTCTGTGCGTGCGCCGGACCGGCAGGCGCGCGCCCGTGACGCGGCACCCGCCCGGCCGCGGGACGTTCAGCGGTAACCGAGAACGATGTGCTCACGCAGGTACTCCCGCTCGGCCGGCGCGGCCGGTTCCCGCGGCGAGTCCGCGCGCGGGAACCGGCCGCTCGGTTCGGCCGGCTTTCCGTCGGCCCGGCCCTTCCCGGCCGGCAACGCCGGAGCTGTCATGGCGTTTCCACCGTTCTCCCGCCCGACCCGGAAAGCTCACGAATCGGACGAATCTCGCCGCATCCCGGGATACCGGCCGTCGAGTGGCCGAGGCGGTTCGACGGCAGCGGTTCAGCGCGAGGGCGAGTGCCTCACCGCGGCGTCCGCGCGGTGACTTCCGCTCACGCGGCATCCCGCAGCCGGACCTCGTAGTCGTGCTCGATCTCGGCGACGAGGTCGGACCAGACGATGCCCCGCCCCAACCGGGGCATCGGCCGGGCCTGCCAGCCGTCCGGCACGTCCGTCAAGGCCGTCGGGGCCGTGTCGGAGCCGGGCCGGATGGGCTCGATGGCGTCGCTGGCGGTCATGGCAGGACCCTCCTCGGTCGGGACGGTCCCGGCTCGGCCGGGACCGCTGTCGTCGTCATGGGCACAGTGGGCAGGGCGGCCGCGCCGGCCTGCCGGTCGGTGAGGCGTCCGGTCGCGTGCAACCAGGCGACCGTGTCGCGCACGGTGCGGGCCACCGGCCGCGCCGGAACGCCGGCCCCGGGTGCGTCCGCGGCGACGGGCACGGCGGAGGCGCAGACGTAGAGCGCGCCGTACTCGGCCGGGATGTGCCACGGCCAGCCGCGCTGCAGCAGGTCGGCACCCCGGCCGACCGGGAACATCGCCCGCGCCGGGAGGAACGCCGCCGGCAGGCGCCGCCCGGTCGCGGCCCGGACCACGGCGAGGTACTCGCGGGTGGTCAGGAAGTGGCCCGGCCCGAAGTACCCGTCGCCGGGCACGCCGTCGAACAGCCGCGCGTGCAGTTCCGCCGAGTCGCGGACGTCGCCGATCGGCAGCCCGCCCGACGGCCAGATCGGCATCAGCCCGCGCAGCAGGTCCCGCAGCCGCGCGTTCTGGTCGCCCAGGTGCGGGTCGTGCGGTCCGAGCAGCGCCGGCGGGTGGGTGACGGTGACCGGGACGCCGTCGGCGCGGTGCGCGCGGGCGATCCGCTCGGCCTCGGCCTTCGAGGCGAGGTAGGCCTCCCGTGGGGTGCCGACCGGGCTCGCCGCCCCGATCGCCGGCCCGGCCGCCGGGTACAGCGCCCCGACGGTGGAGACGTGCACGATCCGCCCGGTGCCCGCCCGGCGTGCGGCGGCGAGCACGACTTCGGTGCCGCCCGCGTTCACCCGCCACAGCTCGGCCCGGCGCCGGCTGTCGAAGGTGTAGACGCCCGCCGCGTGCAGCAGCGCGTCCGCACCGTCGACCAGCCGGGCGACGGCGGCGGGGTCCGTGACGTCGCCGGTCACGACGTCCACAGTGGACGGCGCGGTCCGGGCGGGGTCGCGGGCGAGCAGCCGCACCCGGTGCCCCCGCCGCAGCAGGGCCGCGACCGCGTGGGTCCCGAGGAAGCCGGTGCCGCCGGTGACCGCGATCAGCATGACGTTCGCCTCCCTCAGGCCGCGCGGGCCCGCCCGTCGATCCGGTGGTAGCCGCCGCCGTAGAAGACGAGCGCGTGTTCGCCTTCGCCGCGGCTGGTGGCGACCACCCGGCCGAGGAAGATCGAGTGGTCACCACCCGCCACCACCTGGGCGAGCTCGCATTCGAGCCACGCCAGCGCGCCGTGGAGCAGCGGCGCGCCGGTCAGCTCGCCCGCCGTGTAGCCGACCGCGTCGAACTGGGCGATCCCGTCGGGACGGCGCCAGTCGGCGAAGTACTTCGACAGCTCCTGCTGCTCGGCCGCGAGGATGTTGACCCCGAACGAGCCCGCGGTGACGATCGCGGTGTGCATCCGGGCCGCCTTGGACACGCAGCACAGCACCATCGGCGGTTCCAGCGACACCGACGAGAACGCGTTGGCGGTCATGCCGTGCGTGTCTTCCCCGCCCGCCGTCAGCACCGTCACCCCGGTCGCGAACTGGGCCATCACCTGCCGCAGGCCCGGCTGGACGGAGAGGCCACTGCGGGCGCGTGACGTCCGCAGCCGTTTGAGCGCGGGAGCCCCCTCGGAAGGCTCTGCGTCGTGGCCCACGTCAGACTCCCTTGCCGTTGACCGCGGCCGTCGCGTAGGGCGCCAGAGCTTCGCGCAGCTGCTCGGGGACCCGGGACGGCACGGTGGCCGTGTTCGGCCCGCGCATGCAGGCGATCCGCTGCCGACCCCGCGCCACGAGCCGCTCCTCGCCGTCGGTGGTGAGGTGGACGTAGTCGAAGGCGAACTGCACCTGCGTCGAGGTGAGTTCCTCCAGCCGCATCCGGATGGACAGCTCGTCGAACGCGGTGATCTCGGCGAAGAACTCGCACTCCACCTTGAGGGTGAACAGCTTGAGGTCGTGGCGGACCTCTTCGAGCACCGCGGGCGCCTTCTCCTTCAGGAACATCTCCCGGCACCGGCCCTGCCAGCGCACGTAGTTCACGTAGTAGACGTTGCCCACCAGGTTGGTCTCTTCGAAGCCGACCGTGTGGCGGATCTCGTAGTAGTCGGACATCTCAGTTCCCCTCTGCCTGGAGCACGGCGAAGACGATCGGGGCGGTCCGGTCGTTGACGGTGGTCGACCAGGTGGCGATCCGGGCGTTCCCGGAAGCGAGCAGCGCCCACCCGTCGGCGTCGACCTGGCGCACGGTCAGCGCCTGGGTCATCGACCCGGTCTTGCGCACGCACTCCAGCGCACTCCACACCCGGGTGTTGGCCACGCTGATCGGTTCGCCGGTGTCGGCGGCCAGCAGCCGGCCGAGGGTGAGGAGTTCTTCGCCGAGCAGCCCGGCCCAGTCCTCTTCGCTGCGCTCGATCGCCGTCTCGATGTCGCAGGCCACCGGGCTGGTGCCGGCGACCGCGAGGGTCAGCTGTGCGGTGTGCGACGCGGTGATGTGGACCCCGCCGTCGCACTCCGGCTTGCCGTCGGGGCGGTACCGGATCTCGACCGGCCGGTCGAGCGCCCGGCCCGCGGCGAGCGCCGTCTGCGCCCTCCGCTCGGCGACGCCCCCGGCCGGGCGCCCGGCCGGGTCCGGCTCGAGCACCACCGACCGCGTCCCGCCGAGCAGGCGCTCACAGGAACGCTCCACATAGGACCCCAGCATCGAGGGGACCCACGGCCCGGCGCCGTCGCGCTTGCGGACCGCGCGCAGCTTCAGGCCTTCCCAGCGCTCGACCAGCGTCCCGTCGGGGTTGCGCACGTCCAGGTCGTAGACGTAGCTGTCGCCGTCCTGGAAGCGTTCCTTCGCGTCCAGCAGGACGTACTCGTCGTGCTGACGGCCCGGCTCGGCCAGGTACAGCTTCTCGATGCCCTGCGGCAGCAGCGTCGCGTCGGGGACGCAGCACTGGATCGCGTGCATCATCGCGTCCCGCGTGCCGGGGTCGGCCAACAGCCGTTCCTGCGGCAGGAAGGGCGCGAACCACGAGAAGTCCGCGGTGGTCGCGATCTCGGCGACCGCGTGCCGGGCGCTCGCCCGCCGGTAGCCGAGGACGCGCTGGAACCGCTTGCCCTGGAACAGCACCGAGCCGTACAGCTCGCTGATCGGCTCCACCGGAACCGGCGGCAGCGCGACATCGCGGGCGGCCTTCTCCCCCAGCTCGGCCGGCCGGGCGAAGCTCAGCCGGGCCCGGAAGTGGTCGGCGCTGAAGCCGGTCTCGTCACTGCGGATGACGACGTCCACGGTGTCGGCGTCGCGGGCCAGCGTGGCCAGCCGGATCGTGGTCGACCCGCCGGGCGAGACGATGATCGGCCGGAGGAACTCGACGTCGGAGAGCACCGGGGTGCCGGTGCGGTCCAGCGTCGCCGCCGCGGCCTGCGTCATCGCCTCCATGCCGAGCACCGCCGGGAACAGCAGCTGCCCGTCGAGCAGGTGGTCGGTCAGGTACGGGTCGGCCCCGTCGGACAGGTCCGCCTCGGTGATCAGCTCGACACCCGGGTAGTGCACGATCGCGCGGTCGACGAACCGGGTCAGCGGCAGCTCCCGCTTCCGGATCGGCAGCGTGGGCAGGCCCGCCGTGCGACCGCAGACCACCAGCACCGGCGGCGCGGCCGGGTCGGCCAGCACCCGGCGGAGGACGGCGATGCCCTCCTCGGTCGGGATCGGCGTGATGCCGTCGCGCATCAGGGCGCTGACCACGCCGAGCTTTTCGCCCATGCCGGTGCCCGACCAGACCGACCACTCCAGTGCGATCGCCCGGGCCTTCGGGTGTTCCTGGCCGAAGCGCAGGGTCAGCTCGGTCATCCAGTCGTTCGCCGTGGCGTAGTGCGCTTCACCGCGCAGGCCGGCCCGGCCGATGATGCTGCCGAAGGTGACCAGGAGCTTGATCCGGTCCTGGTCGACCGCGGCAAGCACCGCGTTGAGGCCGCCGATCTTCGGGGCGAGGGTCTTGCGGAAGCTGTCCTCGGTCAGGCTGAAGAGGGCAGCCGGCTCGTTGCGGCCCGCGCCGTGCAGGATCGCGGTGACCGGGCCGAGTTCGGCCTCCATCCGGGCGACCGCCGCAGCCACCTGCGGGGCGCTGGTGACGTCGGCGCGCTCGTAGCGGTAGCGGATGCCCACCGCCTCCATGCGGTCGAGGTTCTCCGCCAGCTCGCTGTCGGACTCCGGGTCGCTGCGCCCGAGCAGGGCCAGCCGCGCCCCGGAATCCTTGGCGAGCGCCAGCGCGCTCTCCGCCGTGATGCCCTTGCCGCCGCCGGTGACGAGCAGGACGTCGGTCGCGTCCAGCGAGTCGCGCAGCGGGCCGGGCTTCGGGGCGGGCAGCGCGGACAGCCGAGGCACCGTGCGCCCGCCGTCGGCGCCGTAGCGCGCTTCGGTGAAGTCCGTGGTCGCGGCGACCTCGGCCATCACCGTCGTCACGGCCGACGCGATCGCGTCCACAGTGGACGGCTCCGGGTCGGCGAGGTCGATGATCGTCGTCTTCGCCGACGGGTCCTCCAGGCGCAGGGTCCTGGCCAGGCCGGCCGCCCCGTAGCCGTGGTGGACGACCACGAACCGCGTGCCGTTGGGGGCGGCCATGACCGCGCGGCCGGCTTCGAGGAACAGGCCGACGTGGCTGGCGTCGCAGTCCGCCGGCAGGCAGAGCAGCACGCCGTCCCCGGCGCCGGACCGCGCGAGCGCGGCCTTCAGCGGTTCGGCCAGCGGGTGGCGCGGCGTCGCGAAGACCTGCCATTCGGCGTTCCCCGCCCCCGACGTGAGGTCCGCGGCGGGCCGCGGCGCGGGCACGTACTCGACCGCGAACGGCCGGACCCACGGACCCACGCCGGGGGCCTCGCCGGTGGCGGTGTCGGCCGGTTTCGCCGTCTGCGCCAGCTCGTCGATCATCTCGGCGAGGTCGCCGAGGCACACCGTCGCGAAGTTCGGCATGCCTTCCAGCGCGGGGCGGCCCAGCGCCCGGGTGACGTCGTTGACCAGCTGCCCGACCGTGATCGACGACAGGTGCAGGTCGTCGAGCGGGTGCGTGTCGGCGGTGACCGCCTCCAAGGGCAGCTCGACGCGCTCGGCGGCGAACTTGCGCAGCAGGTCCAGCGTCGAACCGGTGTCCGCGTCGGACGCCTCGGCGTCCGAGGCGGCGGCCTCCGCCTTCTCCGCGGCCAGCTCGGCGGCCAGCTCGCTGTCGATCGACGCCCCCGCCTCGCACGGGCTGGCCAGGAAGGTGAACTGGCCGTCGGCGGGCAGGGCGCGGACGATCCGGCCTTCGAACAGCGCGTCCACCGAGATCTGCGCGCCGAGCGCGAACGCCGCGCCCACGACCCGCAGCAGGGCCTGCAGCGACGCGTTGTCCGTGTCGATCGCGAGCACCGGGGTCTCCGGCTCGATCTCCTCGAACAGCCCGGTCAGCACCCGGCCGGGCCCGACCTCGACCACCAGGTCGCTGCGCTCGGCCACCTTGGCGGCGGCCTCACGGAAGCGGACCGGCAGCACGATCTGGTCGCGCAGCAGCCCGGGCAGGTCCTCCGCGGCGTGCAGCACGTCCCCGCTGACGGTCGAGACGACCGGCCGCTCCAGCCGCGCGAAAGCGAACTCGCCGAGCCGCTCGGTCATGGCGTTCGCGGCCGGCTCGACCGCCGGCGAGTGGAAGGCGTGCGAGACCTTGACGCGGGTCGCGGTGACCCCCTGGGCCTTCGCCCGGGCGACGATCCGGTCGATCGCCCCGGCCGGCCCGGAGATCACCGTCTGCTCGGGTGCGTTGTACCCGGCGATGACGACGTCGTCGCCCAGGCCCAGCTCCTCGACCCGGCCGGGCGAAGCGGCGATGCTCGCCATCGCGCCGGTGCCGTCGCCCACGGTCGTGGCCATCACCTTGCCGCGGATCGTGGCGAGCTTCAGCAGCGCCCGCTCGTCGAGCGCGCCGCCCCAGTGCAGCGCGGTCAGCTCGCCGAGGCTGTGGCCGGTGGCCGTCGCCGCCTCGATGCCGAACGAGCGCAGCACCCGCAGCGCGGCCAGCGAACCGGTGACGATCCGGGGCTGCGCCACCTCGGTGGCGACCTGGTCGCCGGTGATGGGCAGCGCGGCGGCGCGGTGGATCTCGTCCGCCACGGCGAACCGGCGGCGCAGCGCCCCGTCGCCACCGCGGCCGGAACCCTGGCCGGGGAACAGGTAGCCGATCTTCGGCGCGGAGCCGCGGCTGCCGGCGAAGATGCCGTCGGCGCTGTCGAAGACCGAGTCACCCGACTCGAGCTGTTCGAGCAGCTTGGTCAGCTTCCGCTCGGCGTGCTCGGGGTTGGCCGCGACGACCGCGGCGCGCACCGGCTTGCCCGACAGGTCCTTCGCCAGCGTGCCGGCGAGGTCGGTCAGCTCCGCGAACGACAGCTTCGGCACGGTTTCCAGCACCGCGGCGATGTTCCCGCGCAGGGTGGCGAGGTCGTCGGCGTCGAACAGCAGCAGCTCGGCGTCCTGGCGGCCGGCGACCAGCGAACGGGCCCGCTCGTCGAGCTCCCGGCGCCGGGGTGCGGTCGGCGCCTCGGTGACCGTGACGTGGGAGTTGATGCCGCCGAAGCCCATTGCGGAGACACCGGCACGGACCGGCTGGTCCTCCGGCCACAGCGTCGCCTCGCGCGGGACGTACATCCGCGCCGAGGAGCCGGTGAGCGACTCGTGCGGGGTGTGGTGTCCGGTCGCGGGCGGGATGACCTGGTGGTACACCGCCAGCGTCGCCTTGATCAGGCCGGCGACGCCGGCAGCGGCCTTGGTGTGGCCGATGTTGCCCTTGATCGTCGAGAGCGCGGCCTGCTTGGCCAGCGGGTCGGCGTCGCGGCGGGCCGTGGACAGCGCCTCGATCTCGGTTTCGTCGCCCAGCGCGGTGCCGGTGCCGTGGCCCTCGAAGTAGGAGACGGTCTCGACGCCGTAGCCCGCGCGGTCGTAGGCGCGTTCGAGAGCCAGCCGGTGCCCGGACGCCTTGGGCCGGGTGATGCCGCCCTTGCCGTCGGACGACACGCCCCAGCCGCCGA
>NZ_JBSGJD010000286.1:0-11511 GCF_053605405.1 Amycolatopsis sp. NPDC003861 | reverse complement strand
CCGGCCGTCGGTCGCCGCGGTCCGGGCCCCCGCCGGCCGCGATGCGCCCGGCGTGCAGGGCGCCGAACCGGTGACCGTCCGCGGCGGCGAAGGTTTCTTCGTGCCGCCGGCGACCGGGCGGGACGCGATGGTCGCGGTGCCGCTGCCGTCGGGGCGCTGGCTGACGGTCTCGGGAGCGCGGCCGGAGGCCGAGCTGATCGCCGTCGCGAACGGCGTCCAGCTCGACCCGGCACCCGACTACCGCTGGCTCGGGCGGGCTACCAGTTGATCATCGGGAACCAGATGATCCCGAGCCGGCCCAGCACGCGGACGTCCCAGTAGAGCAGCGTGAACGTGCCGCCGACGAGCAGGGCCACGCCGGTGACGGTGGCGATCCGCGCCGGTTTCGCGGCCAGCCAGCGCTGCACGCGCCCGCCCGTGGCGTAGGTCAGGATCAGGAACAGCACCGCCATGACGACGATGTTGCCGAGCGACTGCAGCGCGAACGCGGCGGCGCCGTAGAGGACGTCGTGCTGCTCGGCGGCGTCGCGGAACATGATCCGGAAGAGCGGGTACGGCCGTCCGATGAGGAACCCGCCGATGAGCGCGCCCATCAGCACGAGGGGCGCGGCGGGGTGGCGGCGCGTGAAGCCGGCGAAGGGGTTGCGGAGGATGCCGAGGGCGATCAGGCCCATCAGGAGGAAGACCAGGCCGACGACGCCGAAGGCGATCATGGACTGGATGCTGCGCGGGGAGAGCCCGGTGGTCTTCGCGGTGGAGAACTGCGGCATCCGGGTGCCGACGAGCGCGACGATGACGCCGTAGACGACGGACACGGTGAGCATGCCGGCGGAGATCCAGCCGAGCGGCTTGAGCGCGTTCCGCTTCCCGCCCGCCTGGTCGCCGACCAGCGGCGCGACGGCGCCGAACGCGGCGATGTTGCAGGCGGTGAAGGAACCCGCGAGGCCGGAGACGAAGGCGAAGAGCGTCCCGGCGAGGACGCCGCTGATCGGGGTGGCTTTGGCGTCGTGGCCGAGGAGCCCGTTCGCGACGCTGTCGCCGATCACGGAGTCGACGAAGGGGGCCGACCAGATGGCGGTCAGCACGAACCCCGCCACGACCGCCGCGACGGCGATCGCGGCCCGGCGCGCGGGATACGGCCCGGCGCCGAAGAAGCCTGCCTGCGGATGAACCGGTACTTGCTGTTTGACCGCCATCGATGCCCTCCAGGGTGCGGGAATCCAGCCCGAAAAGCGTTGCAGGCAGACGTGTTGAAACGCTTCGGCCAGGCGTGTGGCTTTCCGCGCCGAAAGGCCTATGCATTCTTCACACCGGTCACGGTGGGACATGACCTTGCCCGCCGGCGCCGAGTGCGGTCCCGCGTGGGCGGTACACCGCTACCCGGGCATCGCCGTCCGCCACCCGGCTACGGTGGGCGCATGACCTCCGAGACCGACCGCCTCGCCGCCGAGCGCTACGTCGTCCTGACCACGTTCCGGCGCGACGGGCGGGCCGTGCCGACCCCGATCTGGGTGGCCGGCCGCGACGGCGAGCTGGTGCTGTGGTCGGTGCGCGAGGCCGGCAAGGTCAAGCGCATCCGCAACAGCGGCCGCGTCGAGGTCCAGGCCTGCGACGTCCGCGGGCGGAAGACGCACGGCGCGAAGGTCTCCGGCCAGGCCCGGCTGCTGGACGCCGCCGAGACCGAGCAGGTCCGGCGGGCGATCGCCCGCAAGTACGGCATCGTCGGGCGGGTCACGATGTTCTTCTCGAAGCTGCGCGGCCCGGAGGACCGGACGGTCGGCATCGCGGTCAAAGTGGACGGCTGAAGCTGCGGAAGCCGCGCCGCAGGTAGTTCGGCAGCGCGTTCGGGTGGTCGAGCGTCGAGGTGTGCAGCCAGACGCGGCGCGTCCCGGGCAGCGCCCACGCGTCGGCGACGACGAGGGTGAGCGCGCACCCGCCGAGTCCTTTCCCGACGAACTCCGGCAGCAGACCGAACGTGGTGATCTCGACGTCGTTCCCGGGCTGCGGCTCGAAATCCGCGGCGCCGGCGAGTTCGCCGTGGTACTCGACGAGCCGGTATTCGCGGCGGGGTGCGGCGAGCCAGCGGTCCCACTCGGCGTCCCCGCGGGTGGCGCCCGGCCACCGGTACGGCGTCCCGATCCGGACGTGCAGCTCACGGATCAGCGGCCCCGGCCCGGTGGTCCGCAACGCGACCCCGTCGACGAGCGGAGCGGGGTTCAACTGGCCGGCGGCGGTCATTTCGAGCTGGGTGACGATCTCCTCCACCCGCGGCAACCTACGACGCACGGCGTCCGCTGTCAGCCGCTTTTCGGCCTCAAGCGGCGGCGCGCAGGGCGGTCACGGCTGCCCGGCCAGCAGCCGCTCGACCAGCGCGGTGACCAGGTCGCGGCGCTCCTGCTCGGTGAACAGGTCCGGCAGCGTCAGCCGTTCCATGATCAGCCAGTTCAGCGCCAGCCACAGCAGGACCACCATCGTGCCGTCGCCGGGCAGGCCGGACTTCTCGTGGTACTCGACGTTGAAATCGACGTCCGTGCGGATGCGGCTGGTCAGCACTTCCCGCAGTTCCGGACGGCGCGCGGCTTCCAGCCGCAGTTCCAGCAGGGCCAGGAAGCCCGTCGGGAACGCGGCCACGCGGTCGACCAGCTCGTGCATCAGCGCGGTGACGCGGGCGCGGTCACGCGGGCCCGCCAGGCCGCCCGCGATCACCGCGTCGTCCACCAGCCGCTCGTAGACCCGCTCTCCCGCGTGCTTGAGGATTTCGCCGCGGTTGGCGAAGTAGTTGGACGCCGTGCCGACCGGCACCTCGGCCTGCTGGTCGACTGCGCGGAAGGTGAGCCCGCGCGCGCCCTCGGTGGCCAGGACTTCGATCGCGGCGTCGAGCAGCGCCGCGCGCCGCTCGGAATTGCGTCGCACCATGACGTTGACACCACTCCAGACGTAGTACTACCACGGCCTCAACCACTTCGCCCAAAGTACTACATCCGGAGTTAATCCACATGCGCAAGCTCGTGCCCGGCGATCCGCTGGCCCTGGCGCGGCGGCTCAAAGCCGAGACGGCCTGGACATCTGGCTGTGCGGGAGATCGACGAACTGGTGGTCAAGTCCTACCCGGTGGTCGCGGGGATCACGACCTACCGCGCCTGGACCTTCGCGACCGCGGCGAGCGCCTCGGGCAGCGTGAACGCGCCGGCGTAGAGCGCCTTCCCGACGATCGAGCCCTCGACCCCGTCGGACGCCAGGCCCGCCAGCGCGACGAGGTCGGCCACGCTCGACACCCCGCCGGAGGCGATCACCGGTGCGTCGGTGCGGGCGACGACGTCACGCAGCAGGTCGAGGTTCGGGCCGCGCAGCGTGCCGTCCTTGCTGACGTCGGTGACGACGTAGCGGGACGCGCCGTCGCGGTCGAGGCGTTCCAGGACGTCCCACAGGTCGCCGCCATCGGAGGTCCAGCCGCGGGCCGAGAGGCGGTGGCCGGCCTCGGTGATCCGCACGTCGAGGCCGATCGCGACGCGGTCGCCGTACTCGCCGATCACCCGGGAGGTCCACTCCGGGTCTTCGAGCGCGGCGGTGCCGAGGTTGACCCGCCGGGCCCCGGTGTCCAGGGCGGCCTTCAGCGACGCGTCGTCGCGGATGCCGCCGGACAGCTCGACCTTGACGTCGAGCGTGCCGACGACCTCGGCGAGCAGCTCGCGGTTGCTGCCCTTGCCGAACGCGGCGTCGAGGTCGACCAGGTGGATCCACTCGGCGCCGTCGCGCTGCCAGGCCAGGGCGGCTTCCAGGGGGCTGCCATAGGAGGTCTCGGTGCCGGCCTCGCCCTGGACGAGTCGCACGGCCTGGCCATCGGCCACATCAACGGCGGGAAGCAGCGTGAAAGTCACGCGGGTAACTCTAGGGCGGCGACCCGGCTCACCCGGTCAGAGGGTCGCCAGCCAGTTGCGCAGCAGCTGCGCCCCGGCGTCGCCCGACTTCTCCGGGTGGAACTGGGTGGCCCACAGCGGCCCGTTCTCGACCGCGGCGACGAAGTCCTCGCCGTGGTGGGCCCAGGTGACCTTCGGTTCCTGGCCGGGCAGGCCGTCCAGTTCCCACGCGCGCGCGGCGTAGGAGTGCACGAAGTAGAACCGTTCGTCCGGGTCCAGCCCGGCGAACAGCTGCGAGTCCGCGGGCGCGCGCACGGTGTTCCACCCCATGTGCGGCAGGACGTCGGCGTGCAGCCGGTCGACGACCCCGGGCCACTCGCCGGTGCCCTCGGTCTCCTCGCCGTGCTCGACGCCGCGGGAGAAGAGGATCTGCATGCCGACGCAGATGCCGAGCACCGGCCGCCCGCCGGCCAAGCGCTTGCCGATGATCCGGTGCCCGTGCACGTCCAGCAGCCCCGCCATGCACGCGGAGTAGGCGCCGACGCCGGGAACGACCAGGCCGTCGGCTTCGACGGCGGCATGCGGGTCGGCGGTGACCTCGACGTCGGCCCCGGCGCGCGCCACAGCGCGTTCGGCGGAGCGGAGGTTGCCGGAACCGTAGTCGAGGATCACCACACGAGACACGCCACCCAGCGTAGCCGTCGCTCTCAGCGGCGTTCGAACGAATAGACGTCGGTCACGGTGTTGCAGGGCGACGGCGGCACGACCTCGACGCGCAGCACGCCGGCGTCGTAGTCGACGCCTTCCGGGGTGAAGGTGCCCGTGCAGGTGCTGACCAGCGGGACCTGGCCGAGCTCGTGCACGTGCGCGGTGACGTCGCGGCCGTCGAGCGGCCGGGCGAGGTCGATCTGCAGGAGCTGCAGGTCGGTCGGGTACAGGTCGTTGTACGGGTCGCTCGTCGCGCAGATCAGGCGCGTCACGCCGACGAAGTCACAGCCCTGCGCGCTGCGGACGTGGTGGTCGAGGTGGATGCGGGCGGCGACCGGCAGGTCGCCCGCCTGCCGCGGGCCGCGGGGGTTGAGGAACGGCGTCGGGGAGACGTAGAGGCGGTCGATTTCGCCGAGCGGGCCGGAGACGAGCCACTGCCCGTCGGGCGTGACCGCGACCTGGGCGTTCGCGTTCACGGCCGGCTCGTCGGGCTGCAGCGGGTGGACGAACTCCGTCGTGGTCCCGTCGGGCCGGGTGACCAGGTACATCTTCGTCGTGGGCGTCGGGGTGCGGGTGTCCTGGTAGACGTCGAAGACGTAGCCGCGCAGCGAATCGGGGTCGCCGACGTGGCCCCAGCCCTCGTCCTTGAGCGGCTGCGGGATGGTGGCGCCGTTGCGGTAGACGAGCTCGGGGACGTGGCCGGGCCGCCGCAGCGTGGCGAGGCCTTCGCCGCTGATCCGGTTCTCGGCGGTGGTGTGGCCGACCTGCCGCCAGCCACTGCCGTGCGCGGTGGCGACGCCGGCGCCGGCGAGCAGGGTGGCGGTGGTGAGGGCGAGCAGACTTGCCGTCCGCAGTGTGCGCATGTGCGCTCCTCGGGAGTGGAGGCCTTGGCGGCGGCGACGTCATCCTGCCACAGAGCGCACGCTCCCCGGAAATATCTTGAAGACACCCGTTTGAGCGTCCCGCTCGCCGGGTATCACTTCACCCGATCGTGTGCGCTGAGGTGCCACGACCGGACGCCAGGGAGGCGAAGATGGCCGAGGACGATCTGCTGTCCCAGATGCTGCACGCCTGGCGCGACGACATCGAAAGCGTGCCGTTCCCGCAGTTCAGCGAGCTGCTGATCCCGCGCCAGCAGACCCGGCCGCGGTGCGGCCCGAGCACGTCTGCTGCGCGCGTGACGAACGCCACGCGGAGAACAGACGCCTGACTGTGGTTTCCTGCGGGGGCCGCATCGACGCGTCCCCCGGGAGCCCTCATGAGTCGCACCCCTGACCCGCACGACTTCCTCGACCTCGACGCCGGGCTCGCCGAGGAGGAACGGGCGATCCGCGACGCCGTCCGCGCGTACGCGAAGGACCAGCTGCTCGGCCACGTCGCCGACTGGTACGAAACCGGCGCGCTCCCCGCCGCGGAACTCGCGAAGGGCTTCGGCTCGCTCGGCCTGCTCGGCATGCACCTGGAGGGCTACGGCTGCGCCGGCACCAGCGCCGTCGCCTACGGCATCGCGTGCCGCGAGCTCGAGGCCGTCGACTCGGGCCTGCGCAGCTTCGTCTCGGTGCAGGGATCGCTGGCGATGTACGCGATCCACCAGTGGGGCAGCGAAGAGCACCGGCAGGAGTGGCTGCCGCGGATGGCGACCGGCGAAACGCTGGGCTGCTTCGGGCTGACCGAGCCGGACGCGGGCAGCGACCCGGGCTCGATGCGGACGCGGGCGGTGCGCGACGGCGACGACTGGGTGCTGTCCGGGACGAAGATGTGGATCACCAACGGAACCGTCGCCGACGTCGCGGTCGTCTGGGCCCAGACCGACGACGGCATCCGCGGCTTCGTCGTCCCGACGGCCACGCCGGGCTTCACCGCGAACGAGGTCAAGCACAAGCTGTCGCTGCGGGCCTCGCTGACCGCGGAACTGGTGCTCGACGGCGTCCGGCTGCCGGCGTCGGCGGCGTTCCCCGAGGTCCGCGGGCTGCGCGGGCCGCTGTCCTGCCTGAACGAAGCTCGCTACGGGATCCTGTTCGGGGTCGTCGGGGCGGCCCGCGCGTGCTACGAAGCCGCGCTGGAGTACACGCTGTCGCGGTCGCAGTTCGGGAAGCCCCTGGCAGGGTTCCAGCTGACCCAGCGCAAGCTCGCCGACCTGGTCGTCGAGGTCAACCGCGCCGGGCTGGTGGCGCTGCAGATCGGCCGGCTGAAGGACGCCGGTTCGCTGCACCACAACCACGTCAGCTTCGGGAAGATGGCGAACGTCCGGTCGGCGCTGGACGTGGCCCGGACCGCGCGGTCGATGCTGGGCGCCAACGGGATTTCGCTGGAGTACCCGGTGATGCGGCACATGGCCAACCTCGAGACGGTGCTGACGTACGAGGGCACCGAGGAGATGCACGCGCTGTCACTCGGTCAGGCGGTCACGGGGCTCGCGGCGTTCCGCTGACCGGTTTTTGTCGGTGGTGCCCGCTAGCTTCGGCGGCATGACGTTTTCCGAGTTCGAAACCGTGGTGGAGCTGCGGCGCTACACCTTGCACCCCGGCCGGCGCGACGAGCTGATCGAGCTGTTCGAGCGCGAGTTCGTCGAGCCTCAGGAGGCGGCGGGCGCGCACTTGTTCGGGCTGTTCCGGTCGAGAGCGTCGCCGGACGAGTTCGTGTGGCTGCGCGGCTTCCGCACGATGTCCGAGCGCAAGGCGGCCCTGGAAGCGTTCTACTCCGGCCCGGTGTGGCAGGAACACCGGTCGGCGGCGAACGCGACGATGGTCGACTCCGACAACGTGCTGCTGCTGCGCCCGGTCCGCCGCGGCCTGGCGGCGCCACCACCGGGCGCGGGCGTGCACGTGACGATTTCGCCACCCGCTCCCCCACCGGAGCCGGCGTTCGCGGCGTTCGAAACCGAGCCGTCTCCGAACAACTTCCCGCAGCTGCCGGTCCGCACGGACGGCCCGTTCTCGGTGTGCTTCAGCCGGGTGCCGTCGGAGTCGTCGTTCGAGCTGGTGCCGACCACCCGGTCACTGATCCGGTGAGAGGAGTTCGATGAGCCCGGTGGGGTAGAGGATCTTGCTGCCGTCGCGGAAGTCGCGGACGTCGACCCAGCGCGCGGTGGCGGGATCGTCGAGGATCTTCATCTCGGCGAGCTCGTACCGGGCGCGATCGGCGAACTCGGCGGCGTAGAGGAAGACGATCTCGTGCCCGGGCCGGTCCTGCCAGGTGAAGACGTTCTCGAGCACGCCGAGCAGCTCGTTGACGACGATCTCGGCGTCGAGTTCTTCGCGGAACTCCCGTTCGAGGGCATCCTTGCTGCTCTCGCCGAACTCGATGCCACCCCCGAGCGGCCGGTGGAAGGTCTGGTCCTTGAACTCGTCGTGCGCTTCGAAGACGAGAAGGGAGTCGCCGCGCCGGATGACGGCGAGCACGATGGGCCGGATCGATGGCATGGCGGCCACGCTATCGACCCGCGGCTCCCGAAGCACGAGCCCGGCAACCCACCCGGCCCCGGCCACGCCGAGCACCCCGGCGGCCAGCCACGCCCACCCACCCCCGAACACCCCGGCCACGGCAACGACCACCACCCCGACGGGAGGTACCACCCAGGGCGAAAACCCCATCCTGACCTCGACCCACACTCCTCGACTGGGCCTGAATGCCGGCCTGACATGGTCGGATCCTGGAGGGCGGGGTGAGGCGCATGCGCAGGCTTCGGCTCGTCGTCGCCTTGGCGTTGCCCGGTCTGTTCGGCTACGGCAAAGGCCCGCTCCCGCCGCCCGGCGAGAGTGAAGACACGTCGGGGAGCGCAAGTGCCCGCGGTGCGGCGGCACCCTCCGCCGTCGCGAAGGCAAGTCGTATTGCCGCAAGTGCGCCAGGGTGATCTACAAGTCCCCGGGGAACGGCTGAGGTGCCTGCTCGCGCTGGGCCCGTACTTCCTCGCGTACATCGCCTATCGCGCGTCCGTCGCGGCGGCGGACCCGAACACCTGCGGTGCAAGCATCCCGCCGCCGGTACCCCCAGCACCGGCGACAGTGCCGCTACTCCCCCAAGAACGCCCTGATCGAAAACCCCAGCGACCCGGCATCCAGCCCGTGCGCCAGATCGTGGTCCCCGATGCTCCCGTACGTCCGGACCTCCACGTCCCGCCGCACGCCCAACGACCGCAACCGGTGCGGCACATCGGAAAGCGCCTCCGCCACCCACGCCGCCGACGTTCCCGCCAGGTACGGCTCCACCAGCACGACGGAAGCGGACGACGCAAGCACCGCCGACCGCAGACCGGCCGCGTCGAACGGGCGGATCGTCGAGGCGTACAGCACCGTCACGTCCACGCCCGCCGTCGCGCGCAGGACCCGGTCGAGCACCGGGCCCACCGCCACCACCACGCCGGCCGACCCGGACCGCAGCCGGGTGAAGCCCACGCCCAGGTGCGGGGAAGCGTTTTCCTGCGCCGAAAGCCGCAGGTAGACCCGGCTGTCCCCGGGGATCGACTCCAGCAGCAGGCGCTCGGCCTCGGCCGGGTGACCCGGCACGTGGACCGTCCAGCCCGGCAGAGAATCGATCAGGGCGACGTCGCCCGGGGACTGGTGCGTGCGCCCCGCCGTCGGCATGTCGTACGACGCTCCCCACGACACCAGGACGCCACCCACGTCCTGGTGCGAGAAGTCCAGCTTGATCTGCTCGAAGGCGCGCTCCACCAGGAACGGCGGGAACGTGTGCACGATCGGCCGCAGGCCCGCCAGCGCCAGCCCGGCCCCCGTGCTGACCAGCAGCTGCTCGCGGATCCCGACGTTGATCACCCGGTCCGGGTGCCGCCGCGCGGCGCCGGCGAGCTGCGCGGCCGAGATGTCGGCCAGCACGACCGCGACGTCCGGGTCGGCGTCGACGATCTGCTCGGTGGTGGCGAGGAAGGTTTCCCGCATCGGCAACATCGTTCAGCCCTTCGGTTCGACGACGGCGACCACGGCGAGAGGCCGGCCGGGGTGAGCGGTGGTGAAGGCGTCGTACAGCGCGTCGTGGTCGCGGCCGGACACCGTGCGCGTCTCCCAGCCTTCGACGGCGAAGCGGCGGGCGATGCCGTCCGGCCAGCCGCGCGTCGACGACTGGTTGTCGACCACGACCGTGGTCAGGTTTTCGAGGCCTTCGCGCGCCGCGACGACGATCGCCTCGTGGTTCGAGCCTTCGTCGAGCTCGGCGTCGCCGACGAGCGTCACGACCTTCGCGTCCGTCAGGCCGCGGGCGCGCAGGCCGAGCGCGGTGCCGAACGCGATCGGCAGGCCGTGGCCGAGCGAGCCGCTGGAGATTTCGACGCCGGGGATGCGGCGCCGGTCGGGGTGGTAGCCGAGCCGCGACGCCGCGTCGGACCACGTCGCCAGTTCCGCCTCGGCGATGAAGCCCTTCGCGGTGAGCACGGCGTAGTACGCCATCGGCCCGTGTCCCTTGGACAGCAGGAACCGGTCGCGGCCGGGCTCGCGGAAGTTCTCGGGGGTGACGTCGAGCACCCGGTCGTAGAGCACCCACAGGACGTCCAAAGTGGACTCGGCGGCGGCGCTGTGCTTTTCGTCGCCGGTCATCAGCGAAATCAGCCGGGGCAGATCGGCGTAGCCCGGTGCGGTCACAGTGGTCATGACCCGACGATGCAACCTCGACTAAACTCGAAGTCAAGGATAGCCTGACCAGGTGACCAGGCTCGCTGAACATCTCAGCATCGGACAGGTGGCGGAACGCAGCGGGGTTCCGCACACGGCACTGCGGTTCTACGAGGAGAAGGGGCTGATCAGCTCGGAGCGGTCGGCGGGCAACCAGCGCCGCTACGCACGCTCGGTGCTGCGTCGCATCGCGTTCATCCGCGCGGCGCAACGGGTCGGGCTCTCGCTCGAGGACATCAGCACGGCGCTGGAGACGCTGCCGGCGGACCACGCGCCGACGAAGGCGGATTGGGCGCGCCTGTCCCGAGACTGGCAGCACGAGCTCGACGCGCGCATCGACGCCCTGCAACGGCTTCGCGACCGCCTCACCGGCTGCGTCGGCTGCGGCTGCCTCTCCCTGCGCAGCTGCGCGCTGTACAACAACGACGACGAGCTGGCCCGCTTCGGCCCGGGCGCGAGCAAACTGCGCCCGGCGGTCGAGGGCGGCATCTAAACCGCTTGCGCGCGGGGAGGATGCTGGGGAGGCAATGAACGAAAAGGAAATCATCCGCATCTCGAAGCGGCTGTCCCGGCACCTCCGCCACGACCCCGCCGCCCTCGGCCTGACCCTGGCGCCCGGCGGCTGGGCACCGGTCGACGCGCTCCTGCGCGCGCTCGCGATCACCCGCCCGGAGCTGGACGAAGTGGTCGAGAAGAACAACAAGCGCCGCTTCGCCTTCGACGAAACGGGCACGCGCATCCGCGCCAGCCAGGGCCACAGCATCCCGGTCGACCTGGCGTTGCCGGACGCAACACCCCCGGACATCCTCTACCACGGAACGGTCGCGAAGTACCTCGACGCAATCTTCCGCGAGGGCTTGCGCCCGATGAACCGCCACGCGGTCCACCTGTCGGCAACGATCGAAACGGCCCGCACGGTCGGCGCCCGCCGCGGCAAGCCGCTGATCCTCCGCATCGACGCCGCCGCAATGACCGCGGCCGGCCACACCTTCCAAGTAAGCGCCAACGGAGTCTGGCTGACGGCTTCAGTCCCCCCGCCCTACCTCAGCCACCTCGCCTGACCCCGTGTCACCCCTCCAGCCACGCGAGATCGCCGCCCAATCACGCGAGTTCCACCCCTGATCACGCGAGTCCCGCCTTCAATCACGCGACTACCGCCTTCGATCACGCCGACCGACCCTCCCGGCAGGCGAGCCGACCGATCAAGGACACGCCCCTCGCGTGATTGGGGGGACTGTCCCAAGATCGGTGTTTCCGGCCCGACACGCCGGGCTGAGGTCCGGCGGGATGGGCACTGTGAGTGATGACATCGGAGCTTGTGAGTC
>NZ_JBSGJD010000285.1:0-11542 GCF_053605405.1 Amycolatopsis sp. NPDC003861 | reverse complement strand
GAAGCCGGCTGCACCACGTCCACCCGATCCAGCTCGAGGCCGTCCCGCAGCACCTCCGTCACCGACCAATCCACCCACGGCGACAACGCCTTCTCGCACTCCGCCACCACTCCGGCGAACACCGGGGAAACGGCCAGCAGCTCACGCCCCATCCCGACCCACTGCGCGCCCTGGCCCGGGAACACGAACACCCGCTTGCCCTCGACGTCCGCCACCCCCGAGACCGCACCGGTCAGGTCGTGCAGCCCGGCCACGGCTTCGGCGCGGTCGGCGGCCAGCACCACCGCGCGGTCGGGCAGCAGCGCCCGGCTCGTCACCAGGGCCGCCCCCACCGCCGGCAGCGGCACGTCGTCGCCGTCCACAAAGGACGCGAGCCGGGCCGCCTGGGCGTGCAGGCCGGCCGGGCCGCGGCCGGACAGCACCAGCGGCACGATCCCGCCGGGGAACGGCTCCGGCCCGTCGCCGGCGCCCGGCGCGGGTTCGGGTGCCTGCTCCAGGATGACGTGGGCGTTGGTGCCGCTGATGCCGAACGACGACACCCCGGCCCGGCGCGGGCGGTCGACCGCCGGCCACGCCCGCTGCTCGGTGAGCAGCCGCACCGCACCGGCCGACCAGTCCACCTTCGGCGTCGGCTCGTCCACGTGCAACGTGCGCGGCAGCACGCCCCGGCGCAGGGCCTCGATCATCTTGATCACCCCGGCCACGCCCGCGGCGCCCTGGGTGTGCCCGATGTTCGACTTGACCGAGCCGAGCCACAGCGGTTCGCCGCGGTCCTGCCCGTAGGTCGCGAGCAGCGCCTGTGCTTCGATCGGGTCGCCGAGCACCGTGCCGGTGCCGTGCGCCTCGACCGCGTCGACGTCCGAAGTGGACAGACCCGCACTCGCCAGCGCCGCCCGGATCACCCGCTGCTGCGACGGGCCGTTCGGCGCGGTCAGGCCGTTCGACGCCCCGTCCTGGTTCACCGCCGAGCCCGCCACCACCGCCAGTACGCGGTGTCCTCGTTCCCGGGCCACCGACAACGGTGCCAGCAGCACGAGCCCGACGCCTTCGCCCCAGCCGGTGCCGTCGGCACCCCCGGCGAACGGCTTGCACCGGCCGTCGGGCGCCAGCCCGCGCTGCCGGCTGAACTCCACGAACGGCCCCGGCAGGGCCATCATCGACGCTCCGCCCGCGAGCGCCATCGAACACTCGCCGCGGCGCAGTGCCTGGGCCGCGAGGTGGATCGCCACCAGCGACGACGAACACGCCGTGTCCACCGTCAGCGCCGGCCCTTCGAATCCGAGCGAATACGCCACCCGGCCCGACGCCACGCTGGCCGACGTCCCGGTCAGCCGGTAGCCCTCCAGGTCGCCGGGGGCCAGGTGGATCCGCACGGCGTAGTCGTGGTTGATCACGCCGGTGAACACGCCGATGTTCTGCCCGTGCAGGGAAGCCGGGTCGATCCCGGCGTTCTCCAGGGTCTCCCAGGACGTCTCCAGGACCAGGCGCTGCTGCGGGTCCATGGCCAGCGCCTCGCGGGGGCTGATCCCGAAGAAGCCGGCGTCGAAGCCCGCCGCGTCGTCGAGGAACCCGCCGGCCCGGACGTAGGACTTGCCCGCGCGGTCCGGATCGGGGTCGAACAGGCCGGCGAGGTCCCAGCCGCGGTCCTCCGGGAACGGCCGGATCGCGTCGCGGCCGGCGGCGACCAGGTCCCACAGATCCGCCGGGGACGCCACCCCGCCGGGGAACCGGCACGCCATCCCGATGACGGCGATCGGGTCGCCGGTCACGGCCGCGGCGGGCGCCGGGGCGGCCACCGGTTCCGCGGTACCGAGGAGTTCGGTCCGGACGCGGCGGGCGAGCGCGTCCGGCGTGGGGTGGTCGAAGACGACGGTGGCCGGCAGGCGCAGGCCCGTGGCCGTGCTGACGCGGTTGCGCAGTTCCACCGCGGTCAGCGAGTCGAAGCCGGCTTCCTTGAACGCCTGGGTGGTACCGATCGCCTCCGGCGTCGCGTGGCCGAGCACGGCGGCGGCTTCCGCCCGCACGAGGTCGACGAGCACGCGCTTCTGCTCCGGCTCCGGCAACCCTCGCACCCGGTCCGCCAACCCGCCGCCGGCGGCGGCGCCGGTCGCCGCGACGCGCCGTCCGGGCCGCACCAGGCCCCGCAGCAGCGGGGACACCGCGGCGGGATCGTCGTTCCCGCGCAGGCTCGCCAGGTCGAGCTTCACCGGCACCAGCGCAGCATCGGGTGACCGGAGTGCGGCGTCGAACAGGGCGAGGCCTTCGGCCGACGACAGGCCGGTGACCCCGCTTCTCCGGTGCCGTTGCAGGTCCGTCCGGCCCAGGTGGCCGGTGAGGCCGCTGACCTGGGCCCAGTAGCCCCAAGCGAGCGACTTCGTGGGCGCCCCGGTGGCGTTCCACCGCTGGGCCGCCGCGTCGAGGAAAGCGTTGGCCGCGGCGTAATTGCCCTGGCCCGGGTTGCCCAGCACGCCCGCGCCGGAGGAGAACAGCACGAACGCGGCCAGGTCGAGGTCGGCGGTCAGCTCGTGCAGGTGCACCGCCGCGTCGGCCTTCGGGCGCAGCACGGTGTCCAGCCGTGGCGGGGTCAGGGCGGTCAGCACGCCGTCGTCGAGCGCGCCGGCCGTGTGGACCACGGCGGTCAGCGGGTGCTCGGCCGGGATTCCGGCGAGGACCGCGGCCAGCGCGTCGCGGTCGGCCACGTCGCAGGCCACCACCCGCACGCCGTCGCCCAGCTCGCGCACCAGCTCGGCCGCGCCCGGGGCGGCGGGACCGCGGCGGCTGAGCAGCAGCAGGTTCCGCACGCCGTGCTCGGCGGCCAGGTGCCGGGCCAGCAGCCCGCCGAGGGTTCCGGTGCCGCCGGTGATCAGCACCGTGCCGTCCGGGTCCAGCCGGCGAGGCAGCCGCAGCACGACCTTGCCCACGTGCCGGGCCTGGCTCATGAACCGGAACGCCTCGGGCGCCCGCCGGATGTCCCACCGCGTCACCGGCAACGGGGCCAGCCGGCCCTCCTCGAAGAGCGTCACCAGCTCGCGCAGCATCTCCTGGATCCGGTCCGGCCCCGCCGTGCGGCCCAGATCGTAGGCTTCGTAATGCACCCCCGGATGGGCGCCGGCGACGACTTCGGCGTCCCGGATGTCGGTCTTGCCCAGCTCCAGGAACCGGCCACCGGGCGCCAGCAGGCCGAGCGAGGCGTCGACGAACTCGCCCGACAGCGAGTTCAGCACCACGTCGACCCCGGCCAACCGGTCGGCGAACTCCAGCGACCGCGAATTGGCGAGGTGCGCGTCGTCCAGGCCCTCGGCGCGCAGGATGTCCCACTTGGCCGGGCTCGCGGTCCCGAACACCTCCGCCCCGAAGCAGCGCGCCAGCCGCACCGCCGCCAGCCCGACGCCGCCCGCGGCCGCGTGCACCAGCACCCGGTCGCCGATCCCGACGTCAGCCAGGTCGCGCAGGCCGTACAGGGCGGTCAGGAACGCGACCGGCACCGACGCGGCCACCTCGAACGACCAGCCGGCCGGCACCTCGGTGACCAAGCGCGCGTCCACGACCACGACGGGACCGAAGCCGCCGAACGTCCCGCCGAGGACGCCCATCACCCGGGAGCCTTCGCGCAGCCCGGAAACCCCGGGACCGATCTCCGTCACGATCCCGGCGAACTCGCCGCCGATCCCCTCCTGGCCGGGCACCATGCCCAGCGACACCAGCACATCGCGGAAGTTGACCCCCGCCGCGCGCACCTCGACCCGGACTTCGCCGTCCTCCAAGGGCCGCAGCACCTCGGGGCACGGCACCGGCCGCACGCCCTCCAAGGTGCCGGATTCGCCGCTCTCCAGCCGCCACGGGCCCGAGCCGGCCGGTTCCGCGCCGGGCGCCCGGACCAGCCGCGGCAGCAACACGGTGCCGCCCCGGACGGCCGCCTGCGGCTCGCCCGAGGCCACCACCGCGGGGACCAGGTCCCGCGACGACGCGGCGTCGTCCACGTCCACCAGCACGATCCGGCCCGGGTTCTCCGACTGGGCCGACCGCACCAGGCCCCAGACCGCGGCGGCCGCGGGGTCGACGAAGACACCGGGGTCGTCGGCTGCCACCGCGTGCCGCGTCAGGACCACGAGCCGGTCGTCGCCGGCCGGCTCGTCCGCCAGCCACCGCTGCACCGTCGCCAGCGTGTGCTCGAGGGCCGCCCGGACCTCGGCGCCGGCCGGCACTTCGGCCACGGTCGTCGGTACCGGCTCGGCGACCGGCGCGACGGGGGCCGCGGTCCATTCGATGCGCAGCAGCGAGTCCGGCACGGGGTCGCGGTGCGCCAGCCGGTCGGTGGCCACCGGTCGCAGAACGAGGGAGGCGATCGACGCCACCGGCGCGCCGGCCGGGTCGGTCACCTCGAGGGAAACGCCGTCGCTGCCCACCGGCACCGCCCGCACCCGCAGCGCCGAAGCCCCGGACGCGTGCAGGGCGACGCCGTTCCAGGCGAACGGCAGCGGCGTCCGGCCGGGCTCGGCCGGCTGGTCGTGGCAGAAGGTGCTCGCGTGGAGCGCGGCGTCGAGCAGGGCCGGGTGCAGCCCGAACCCGGCGACGGCGGCGCCATCGTCGGGCAGCGCGACCTCGGCGAACACCTCCCGGCCGCGGGTCCACACCTGCCGCAGGCCCCGGAACACCGGGCCGTACTCGTAGCCCTGGGCGAACTGCCGCGGGTAGAAGCCGCCGACGTCGACGGCCACCGCGCCGGGCGGCGGCCAAGCGGTGGGATCGGGCGACGGCGTCCCGGCGTCCGGCGCCAGGGTGCCGCTCGCGTGCCGGACCCACGGCAGGCCGGTGCCGGCTTCGGCGGGCGCGGAGTAGACGCCGAACCGGCGGCGCCCGTCCGCCGCCGGCGGGTCGAGCTGGAGCTGGATCCGGACGGCGTCCGGTCCGGACAGCACCAGCGGAGTCTCGATGACCAGTTCGTCGACGAGGGGGCACCCGGTTTCGTCGCCACCGCGGATCGCCAGCTCGACGAAGACGGTCCCGGGCACGAGCGTCACGCCCGACACGGCGTGGTCGGCCAGCCAGGGGTGCGTCCGCGTGGACAACCGGCCGGTGAACAGCACGCCTTCGCCGGCGGCCAGGCTCGTCGCGGCCCCCAGCAGCGGGTGCTCCGCGGACACCAGCCCGGCACCCGAGACGTCGCCCGAGGCGGGCGTGCGGTGGAGCCAGAAGGGTTCCCGCTGGAACGCGTAGGTCGGCAGCGCCACCCGCCGCCCGTCGCGGCCGGCGAACCGGCCCCGCCAGTCCACCTTCACCCCGCGCACGAACAGCTCCGCCGCGCTCGACAGGAGCCGGCGCAGCCCGCCGTCGTCGCGCCGCAGGGTGCCCGTCACCACCGCTGGGGTTTCGTCCCGGGTGTCGAGGACGTCCTGGATGCTGGTGGTGAGCACCGGGTGCGGGCTCACTTCGGTGAACACGCGGTGCCCCAGGTCGTGCAGCGCCTCGATCGCGGCCGCGAAGCCGACCCGGTGCCGGAGGTTGCGGTACCAGTACCCGGCGTCCAGTTCGGGACCGGCCAGCCACTCCTGGGTGACCGTCGACCACATCGGGACCTCGGCCGGGCCGGGCCGGACGTCGGCCAAGGTGTCCCGCAGCCGGTCGTGCAGCGCTTCGACGTGCCGGGTGTGCGAGGCGTAGTCCACCGGGATCATCCGGGCCCGCACCCCGTCGTCCTCGCAGGCGGCCTGGATCGCCGCGAGCGCGTCGGGGTCGCCCGCGACGACCACCGACACTGGCCCGTTGACCGCGGCGATCTCTACGCGCCCGCCCCACGGTTCCAGCCGCTCGGCGGCCCGCTCCACCGGCAGCGCGAGCGACAGCATGCCGCCCCGGCCGGCCAGGGACGCCGCGATGGCCTGGCTGCGCAACGCGACGACCTTCGCCGCGTCCGCGACGGAGAGGGCTCCGGCCACGCAGGCGGCCGCGATCTCCCCCTGGGAGTGCCCGACGACGGCGTCCGGCGTCACGCCCCAGGAGCGCCACACCTCGGCCAGCGCCACCATCACGGTGAACGAGGCCGGCTGCACCACGTCCACCCGGTCGAGGCCCGGCGCGTCCGGGGCTCCGCGGAGCACCTCGGTGACCGACCAGTCCACCCACGGGGACAACGCCTTTTCGCACTCCGCCACCACTTCGGCGAACACCGGCGAGGCCGCCAGCAGATCACGTCCCATACCGGCCCACTGCGCGCCCTGGCCCGGGAAGACGAACACGTGCTTGCCTTCCACGTCGGCGCGGCCCGAGACGACGCCGGCGGCCGCGGCTCCCCCGGCCAGCGCCCGCAGCCCGGTCACCGCTTCGGCGTGGCCGGCGGCCGGCACCACCGCACGGTCGGGCAGCAGCGCCCGGCTCGTCACCAAGGCCGCACCCACCTCCGGCAGCGGCGCACCGGATTCGTCCACAACGGACGCGAGGCGAGCCGCCTGGCCGCGCAGGGCGGCCGGGCCACGGCCCGAGACGACCAGCGGCACCAGGCCGGCCGCGCCCTCCACGGGTTCCACCGGCTCCGGTTCGGGTGCCTGTTCGAGGATGACGTGCGCGTTCGTGCCGCTGATGCCGAACGACGACACCCCGGCCCGCCGCGGGCGGTCGACCGCGGGCCACTCGCGCTGTTCCGTGAGCAGCCGGACTTCCCCAGCCGACCAGTCCACCGCCGATGTCGGCTCGTCCACGTGCAGGGTCCGCGGCAGCACTCCGCGCCGCAGGGCCTCGACCATCTTGATCACCCCGGCCACGCCCGCGGCGCCCTGCGTGTGGCCGATGTTCGACTTGATCGACCCGAGCCACAACGGCTCGTCGCGGTCCTGCCCATAGGTCGCCAGCAGGGCCTGCGCCTCGATCGGGTCCCCCAGTGAAGTCCCGGTACCGTGGGCTTCCACCGCATCGACGTCCGAAGTGGACAGTCCGGCGTTCGCCAGGGCCGCCCGGATCACCCGCTGCTGCGACGGGCCGTTCGGCGCTGTCAGGCCGTTGGAAGCACCGTCCTGGTTGACCGCCGACCCCGCCACCACGCCGAGCACCCGGTGTCCCCGCGCCCGCGCGACCGACAGCCGTTCCAGCAGCACGAGCCCGGCACCCTCACCCCAGCCCGTCCCGTCCGCGCCACCGGCGAACGGCTTGCACCGCCCATCGGCAGCCAGCCCACGCTGACGGCTGAACTCCACGAACGACACCGGCGTCGCCATCACCGTCACGCCTCCGGCCAACGCCAGGGAACACTCACCGCGGCGCAATGCCTGTGCCGCCAGGTGAATCGCGACCAAGGACGACGAACACGCCGTGTCCACGGTCAGCGCCGGGCCCTCGAAGCCCAGGGAGTACGCCACCCGGCCCGACGCGACACTGCCCGCGGTCCCGGTGCCGAGGTAGCCCACCAGGTCCGGGGGCACCTGCTCGGGGTCGGTCGCGTAGTCGTGGTGCATCACCCCGGCGAACACGCCGACGTCGCCGCCGCGCAGGGAAGCCGGGTCGATGCCCGCGTTCTCGAAGGTCTCCCACGAGGTTTCCAGCAGCAGCCGCTGCTGCGGGTCCATCGCCAGCGCTTCCCGCGGGCTGATCCCGAAGAAACCCGCGTCGAATCCCGCCGCATCCTCCAGAAAACCACCCTCGCGGACGTACGACGTGCCCGCCCGATCCGGATCCGGGTCGAACAACCGGTCCAGATCCCAGCCGCGGTCACCGGGGAACGCCCCGATCGCGTCCCCGCCCGCGGCCACCAGGTCCCACAGCTGCTCCGGCGACGCCACCCCGCCCGGGAAGCGGCACGCCATCCCGACGATCGCGATCGGCTCGTCCACGAAGGACGCGGCCGGAACCGGCGTCACCGTCACCTCGGTGCCGCCCAGCAGTTCCCGTTTCAGGTACCGGGCGACGGCGTCGGGGTTCGGGTGGTCGAAGGCCAGGGTGGCCGGCAGCGCGAGCCCGGTCGCGGCGCCGAGCCGGTTCCGCAGTTCCACCGCGTTCACCGAGGTGAAGCCCAGTTCGCGGAAGGCGCGCTCCGCCGCGACCGCGTGGCCGCCGGGCAAGCCCGCCACGTGCGCGGTTTCGGCTCGCACCAACGCCGCGAGCAGGGCGGCCTGGTCGTCGGCGGACGTGCCGGCCAGCCGGCGTCGCCACTCTTCGGTCACTGCCGCGGACGGCTCCGGCGTGACGGCCAGGCCGAGCAGTTCACGCAGGAGGTCCGGCACCGCACGCTCTTCCGCCCCGGCCGGCCACGCGGCGAGGTCCAAGCGCAGGGCGACGAGCGAGGTCTGTCCGGCCGCGAGGGCGCTCTCGAAGACGGCGAGTCCTTCGTCGACCGAAAGCGCGGTCGTGTCGCCGGTCTCCGGAGCCGGTTCCCAGCTGTCCCAGGACACCGCCACGGCGGGCAGCCCGCGGGCCCGGCGGTGGTGCGCCAGCGCTTCGAAGCAGGAAGTGGTGGCCGAGGGCGCGCCGTCGGCCAGCAGCCCCGCCACCGGGGAGGCCAGGACGAAGGTCGACACCTGGGTCCCGAGGGTCAGCTCGTGGAGGTTCCGGGCCGCGGCCACCACGGCCCGGCCGAACGGCGTGGCGGGCTGGACGTGCACCACGGCCGTGACGGGCCGGTCCAGCCCGGCCAGCAGGGCCGCGAGCGCGGGCCGGTCGCCGGGATCGGTGGCCGCCAGGGTCGCGGTGACGCCGGCTTCGGTCAGGTCGGTCGCGAGCCGGACCGCCGATTCGTCTTCGAGGGCACCGGGGTCCAGCAGCAGGAGCCGGCGCGCGCCGCGCGTGCCGGCCAGGTGCCGGGCGATCGCCGCGGCGGCCGGATCGGTGACGCCGGTGACGAGCACGGTGCCGGTGGTGTCGACCTCGCCGGTCACCTCGGCGCCGGAGGTCGACACCCGGGCCAGCCGGGGCACCAGCGCGGCGCCGGCCCGCACGGCCGTGCGGGGTTCGCCGGTGGCGACGGCATCGCGAACCGCCGAGGCCCACTTCTCGCTTCCCTCCGCGGGGTCCGCGACCACGACGGAGAGCCGGCCGGGGTGCTCGCTCAGCACTTCCGCCAGCGGCGCGGAAGCGAACCCGGGCACCGGGTCCGGCGCGCCGGCGTCGACGACGACCACGCGGGTCCCGGTCAGCCGTTCGTCGGTGAGCCACTGCCGCAGCCGGGTGGTCAGGCCATCCGGCCCGTCGCTCGCGAGATCGTCGAGGGAGCAGGGACCGGCCGGCACGATCACGACGTCCGGCGCCGGTTCGCCGCGATCGACCGCCTGGTCGAAGCCGGCGGCGCCGGGATACGCCCGCACCCGTGCGCCGGTCGCCTCGAGTCCGGCGGCCAGGCCGGGACCGTCGAGGCCGGCGATGGCCCAGGTTTCGCCCGCGGGACGCGGCACCGGTCCGGCCGGGACCCACCCGGTGCGGTAGAGGTGCTCGTGGTGGCCGTCGCCGATCGCCCGGAGCCGGGCGGGCAGGTCGAGCAACGCGTGCCGTTTCACCTTGCCCGACGCGGTCCGCGGGACCGCGTCGATCCCGTAGACCGCCACCGGCACCTTGAAGAACGCCAGCCGCTCCCGGCAGACCCGCAGGACCTCGGCCGGATCGAAGTCGTCCGCGCCCGGCACCACGTAGACGACCGGCACCTCGCCCAGCACCTCGTGCGGCCGCCCCGCCGCCGCGACGTCGGCCACGCCCGGGACGCCGCGCACGACCTCCTCGATCTCCCCGGGGTGCACGTTTTCCCCGCCCCGGACGATCAATTCCTTGACCCGGCCGGTCACCGTCAGGAAGCCGGACACGTCGGCCCGGGCCAGGTCACCCGTGCGCAGCCAGCCATCGACCAGCACCTCGGCCGTCGCCGCCGGCTGGTTCCAGTACCCCAGCATCACGTTCGGGCCGCGGAGCCACACCTCTCCCTCCGCGCCGACCGGCACGTCCGACCCCGTTTCGCCGACCAGCCGCACCGCCAGGCCCGGCACCGGCAGCCCGCACGAGCCCGCCGGCCCGGCGCCCCGCCAGTTCACCGCGATCGCCCCGCAGGACTCCGTGCTGCCGTAGGCGTCCACCAGCGGCACGCCGAACACGTCCTCGAAGGACCGGCGCAGTCCCGCCGGCAGCACGGCACCGCCGACCAGGCCGGCCCGCACCCCCGGCAGCACACCGCGGTCGCCGGACGTCACCAGCCCCTGGTACACGGTCGGCACGCCCGCCAGCACCGTCGGCTCGAACTCCCCGGCCACCCGCACGACGTCCTCGGCCGAAAACCCCGGCAGCACCCAGACCGAGGCCCCCACCGAAACCGCACCCAGCACACACACCACGTGCGACAACGAATGGAACAACGGCAACGGCCACAACACCCGGTCGTCCGGGCCCAATCCCAACGCCGGCACGTAACTCGCCGCCACCGACCACAAACAGCTGCGCTGAGTCGACACCACCCCCTTGGGCAGGCCCGTCGTCCCGGAGGTGTAGAGAATCCACGCCGGCTCGTCCAACCCCAGGTCGTCGCGGGCCGGCATCGCAGAGTCCATTGTGGACAATTGGGCGAACGAGCGGGTGCCCGCCGGCGCCGGCCCGTCACCGGTCACGAGCAGCGCCCGGGCGGGCCGGTCCGCGAGCACGCGACGAACCTGGGCCAGCCGCTCGGGATCGGTGATCACCACGGTGGCGCCGCTGTCGGCGAGGAAGTGGCCGAGTTCGGCGTCGGCCGACCGCGGGTTCAGCGGCACGCCGATCGCGCTCGCGCGGGCGATCGCCAAGTAGCTTTCGACGGCTTCCACGCCGTTGCCGAGGTAGATCGCCACCCGGTCACCGCGGCCGACGCCGAGTTCGGCCAAGTGCCCGGCCAACCGCCGCGTACGCAGTTCCAATGCGGCGTAGCCCACGGTGCGCCGGCCGTCGGTGTAGGCGGTCTTGTCGCCGAACTCGTCCGCGTGCGCCCGCAACGTGCCGGGCAGAGGACGGATCAACTCGGTACGCAGCATGCCGCCGACACCCCTCGGTCGAGTGAGACGTCCCGGCGCGGTTCGCCGCCGCACGCCGGGACCGTTCGGACGGCACGCAAGCGAGACGGCCGTCCCGCCCAGTCTTGCCGGAGTTGCGCGGGCGGTGCCCCCTAGCCGCCCCCCGGGGTGTCCCCAGCTTCCCGGCCGAACGGCCCACCCCCCTTGGCCATCCCCCTGTCCGCGGCGCATTTTCCGATCCGAACTCCGACCCCGGCCGCCCCCCTAAGGCATCCCAGACTTCCGGCGGTCCGGTTCCCCGGCCGAAAACCGGTGGTAGGAATCGGTGGTCACGATACCGCCGATCCGGGAGTCGAATTCATGACCGGCGCATGGTTTTGTCTGCACCTCGGCGAAAACGGCGGCACCGACGGCCCGGAAAAACTGGCGGCGTGGCGCAGTGAATTCGACCTGATCCGCGGCCTGCCCGGCCGCGTGCCGTGGTTCTTCGACCGGCTCGACGACGGTTTCCTGCTCTGGACCCGCACCGACGCCTGGAACCGCCACGAACTCGTCCGGCGGTTCCGGAGCGCGGCGGCGAACCGCGGCCTGCGGGTGGT
>NZ_JBSGJD010000284.1:0-11559 GCF_053605405.1 Amycolatopsis sp. NPDC003861 | reverse complement strand
TACCACTCACGACCGGCCGACCACCGCCATCCCGTCGGGGTCGAGCGCGAGCCGCACGGCGTCGCCGGCGCGCAGGTCCGCCGCCGCCGGGGCCACTGCGTCCACTGTGGACTCGTTGAGCCGGACCACCAGCCGCACGTGTTCCCGGCGGTGCACCGCCGCCACGACCTCGCCCGGCACGCCGTCCGGGGCCACCTTCAGCGCGTGCGGCCGCAACCCCAGCCGCACCGGGCCGTCGCCGACGTCCGGGAGGACCAGGTCGCCCAGGTCCGTGTGCACGCGCCCGGCCGCCGCGGTGCCGTCCACGAACGTCGTCACCCCCAGGAACCGGGCCACGTCGTCGTCCGCCGGGTTCCGCCACACCCGGCGGACCGCGCCCTCCTGGCGGACCTCCCCCGCGTCCAGCACCGCGACCCGGTCGGCCAGGGTGAACGCCTCCTCCTGGTCGTGCGTCACCAGCAGGGCGGTGATCTTGCTGCGCCGCAACAGGTCCGCCAGGTCGATCGCCAGCTGCTCGCGCAACCCGGCGTCCAAACCGGACAGTGGCTCGTCCAGCAGCAGCAACCGCGGCTTCGGCGCCAGCGCCCGGGCGAGCGCCACCCGCTGCGCCTGGCCACCGGACAGTTCCGTCACCCGGCGCTTCTCGAAGCCGGACAGCCCCACCAGCTCCAGCAGCTCGGCCACGCGCGGCGCCCACTGCGCCCGCGGCACCCCGTGCATCCGCAGGCCGAACGCGATGTTCGCGGCGACGTCACGATGGGTGAACAGCTGACCGTCCTGGAACACCAGGCCAAAGCCGCGGCGGTGGACCGGGACCGCGCCGAGGTCCTCGCCGTCCCAGCTCACCGAGCCGCGGGCCGACGGCTCGAGGCCGGTGATCGCGCGCAGCAGCGTCGACTTGCCCGAGCCCGACGGGCCGAGCAGGGCCAGCACCTCGCCGTCGGCGATGTCCAGGCGGGCGTCGCGGACCGCCACGAACGTTCCGTAGTGGACAGTCAGGTCCCGTACCGACAACGCCATCAGAACTCTCCCACCCCGCCGCGCCCGAGCCGGTCGATCAGCGCGACCGCCAGCACGGTCACGAGCATCAGCAACGCGCACGCCGCGTAGGCCATCTGGTTGTTCAGCTCCCCCGGGCGCGCCATCAGCGTCGCGACCGCCACGGGCAACGTCGGCGCCGTCGGCCGGGCGAGGAAGCTCGTCGCGCCGAATTCGCCCAGCGCGACGACGAAGCCGAAGCCCGCCGCCGCGACCAGCGGCCGCAGCGTCAGCGGCAGGTCGATCTCCCGCCACACCCGCAGCGGGCTCGCCCCGAGCGTCGACGCGGCCTGCCGCAGCCGGACGTCGACCGAGCGCAGCACCGGCAGCACCATCCGCACGACCAGCGGGATGATCACCAGTGCCTGGGCCAGCGGCACCAGGTAGGGCGACGTCCGGAGGTCGCCGGGCAGCGCGTCGAGCGTCACCAGGTAGCCGAACCCGACGGTCACCGCGGACACCCCGAGCGGCAGCATCAGGACGGCGTCCATCGTCTCGCCCAGCCCGCGCGCGGCTTTCGCGGGCGACCGGCGCAGCGCCACCAGCACCACGGACGCGACCACGCCGACGACCATCGCGAGCAGCGTCGCGTCGACGGCCACCTTGAGCGAGTTCAGCGCGGCGTCCCAGCCGGACACCTGGAGCGCGCCCTTCTCGCCGGTGCTCGTCAGCGCCCGGTACCCGGCGAGGCTCCAGCCGTCCTCTGTGGACAGCGATTCGGCGAGGAGCGCCACGATCGGCGTCACCAGCAGCGCGAGCACGACGCCCGCGGCGCCGACGACCCACCATTCGCCGCCCCTCGGCCGGCGCGCCCCGCCGGACCCGGTCCGCGCGCCCTCCTTGCGCCGCCGCGCCAGCCCGCCGAGCACCAGCGCGGCGACCACGGCCGCGAACTGGATCAGCGAGAGCGCGGCCGCGCCGGAGAGGTCGAGGAGGTCGACGGTCCGCAGGTAGATCTCGGTTTCCAGGGTCCGGTAGCGGGCGCCGCCGAGGATCAGGACGACGCCGAAGCTGGTGGCGCAGAACAGGAACACGACGGCCGCGGCGGACGCGACCGCCGGGGCGAGCGCGGGCAGCGTCACCGACCGGAACGCCCGCCACGGCGACGCGCCGAGCGCCCGGGCGGCGTCGGCCGTCCGCGAATCCAGCCGCGCCCACAGCCCGGCGACGGTCCGCGCGACGACGGCGACGTTGAAGAAGGCGTTGGCCAGCACGATCGGCAGGACACCGCCGTCCGGCCAGAGCGCCCGGAACGCGAGGCCGACGACCACGGTCGGCAGCACGAACGGCACCAGCACGAGCGTCCGCGCCAGGCCGACGCCCGGCAGGCGCACGCGGGCCAGCAGGAACGCCACCGGGAGGCCGGCCAGCACCGCGACGACCGTCGACCCGGCGGCGCTGGCGACGGTGAACAGCGCCAGCTGCCAGGTCCGCGGGTCGCCGAGGACGACGTCGAGACCGCCCGCGGCGAACCCGCGGCCGACGATCGCCAGCACCGGCCAGGCGAAGAACACCACCAGGAAGCCGATCGGGGCCAGGCCGAGGAGGGCCAGGCCGAGGCCTCGCGCGGTCCGAGGTGGGGCTAGGACTGGTGCTTTTCGGGGGCTCCGGGTGGCGGAGCCCCCGGCCCGAGGCGGAGCCTCGGATGTCACTGCACGAGCGTGCGCCATTCGCCGATCCACTTCTCGCGTCCGGCCTGCACCTGGTCCGCGGGCAGCGTCTGCGGCTTCTGCGGCAGCGGCGCGGCCTGCGCCCAGCCCTGCGGCAGGTCGACGCCCTGGCGCGCCGGGTAGACGTACATGTTGGCCGCGACCGTCGCCTGGAACTGCTGCGAGAGCAGGAAGTCGACGACCTTGCGGGCGTTCTCGACCTGCTTGCCGCCCGCCAGCACGCCGGCGTACTCGACCTGCCGGTAGCACGTGTCGAGCAGCGCCTTGGTGCGCGGCTTGCCGTCGTCGCCGATCTCGGCGGCGGGCGACGACGCGTACGAGACGACGATCGGCCGCGGCCCCTTGCCGGACGAGCCGGAGAACTGCTTGGTGTAGGCCTCTTCCCAGCCGCTGACCACCTTGACGCCGTTGGCCTTCAGCTTCGCCCAGTAGTCCTTCCACCCGGCGTCGCCGTACTTGGCGATGGTGCCGAGGAGGAACGCCAGGCCGGGGGACGCGGTCGCCGGGTCCTCGGCGACCAGCAGGTCCTTGTACTTCGGGTCGGCCAGGTCGTCGTAGCTCGACGGCGCCGGGATCCCCTTGGCGGTGAAGTAGTTGGTGTCGACGTTGACGCAGACGTCGCCGACGTCGACCGCGGAGAGCCGGTGCTCGGGGTCGACGGCGTAGCGCTGGGGCCCGCGGTCGGCTTCGGGGCTGGTGTAGGGCTCGAAGACGCCCTCGGTCAGCGCCCGGGAGGCGAAGGTGGAGTCGACGCCGTACGCGACGTCGCCGATCGGGTTGGCCTTCGTCAGCACGAGCTTGTTGGTCAGCGAGCCGGCGTCGCCCTGCATGAGCACGGAGATCTTGATGCCCGACTGCTTCTGGAAGGCATCAAGCACCTCCTGCGGCGCCAGGAAGGAGGCGTGCGTCACGAGGGTGACGGTGGGCGTCTGCTGCGTGCCACCGTCACCGTCCGACAGCGAGCACCCCGCGGCGACCACGCCGACGACGGCAACGGCCGTCGCAGCCCTGCGTTTCATCTACCCTCCTGCACTTCGCCGGACGCGGAGGGAAGCCCTCCCGTCGCCGGCATGATCCGGTCAGGTGCGAACGGTCGCGGATACCCGCCTCTCAGCCCGGCACCCGCCGGACTCCCGTGGCAACCGTGCAGCGTAGTCCAGGACGCAGGACGATGGAGACATGACGGAAATCTTGAGCGACTCCGAGGCCGACGCACGATTGGGCGCGGGCTGGACGCGGTCCGGCGCGGTGATCTCCCGCGAGGTGGAGCTGTCGAGCTTCCCCCGGGCGATCGAGGTGGTGAACCGGGTGGCGGAGCTGGCCGAGGCCGCCGACCACCACCCGGACATCGACATCCGCTGGCGCACGCTGACGTTCCGGCTCTCCACGCATTCGGCGGGCGGCCTGACGGCGAAGGACTTTTCTCTCGCGGCCCAGATCGACGCCGTCCTGGTGTGACCCTGGTTACGCTCAGTGCACTTTTGCCTGCCCCCGACGTCTCCCGGTTACCGGAACCTTCGGAAGGGAGAACAGAGATGACGCAGGCAATCGTGGTCGGAACGGCAGCTTTTGCCACGATGGTGGCGGCGGCCGGCGGGGTGCTCTGGTTCACCGTCCGCAACCGCCGCCACCTGGACAGCTGAGAGTTCGATCACAGCGGCTAACGCGGAGCATGATCGAGGCGCTGATCCTGCGGAAGCATCGGTTTTCGCCCGTAGGGAACGCCATGAACAGCACCGCTCTCACCGCCGCCCAGCGCGCCTGGATCAACGCCCTCGCCCCCGCGGTGGTGCTGATCGCGATCGCCCTGCTGGGCCTGCTCGGCTAGTCCGCTCCGAGCTCGATCTGCCCGGGCGGCGGAAACTCGGCCGGGAGCTCGTCTTCCGTGCCCCAGTATTCGAGGCAGGACAACCGGCCGTCGGCGACGAACACGATGAGACCGCCGCCGGGCGCGTCGGCTTCGACCGCGACCGGGATGTCGGCGACCTCCGCGACCGGCAGCGTCCGGTCCACCTCGAGGTCGATGCTCGGGCACCCGCAGCCGCACCGCCCGGTCACCCGGGCGGTGGCGGCCTGCGCCCGTAGTTCCACCGCGCCCGGGAAGTCCGCCGCGAGCAGCGTGTCCAGCGTCGTCCGCTCGTTCGCGGTCAGCGGGCGGGCCGCCATCAGTAGCGGGCCATGTTCGGGATCGTCTTCTCGGCGACCCCGATCAGGTCCTCGACCTTCGCCACGTCGGCCGTCACGTCCTCGGCCGTCACCGAAGGCGCCTCGGACGAGCGGTAGGCGACCTCGTTGCGCCGCACCCGCATCCGGTTGAAGGGACGCAGAAGCGGCCCCAGCGGCGGATCGAGCTGCGCGAGAACCGCTTCGTAGACGGCGACGTGACCACCCCGGCTCGTCGCGCGCAGGCCTTGGTTCTGCAGGACGGCTGCCAGTGCGCGGCGAGCGCCGTCGTACAGCAGTGTGTAGGCGCCTTCGGGGTCCGAGTTCAGCAGCTGCCGCGCCGAATCGACGTGGGTGCGAGCCCGGGCGATCTCCGTATCGGCGACGTCCCGTGAAGCCGGGACGCGTTCGAGGGAGCCGCGCGCGAGGAGGGCGTCGATCGTGGCGCGGCCCTGGTTCCAGCGGGTCATCCTGCCTCCTGAGAGAGCGGCAGCGGGACCAGCGGACGCTCGCGCACGCTGGTGAGGAACGGATCGGTGCTGCTCTCCGCCGCCCACGATTCCGGCGAGATGCGGTGGACGTTGACCTCCCGGTCCAGCCGCCGCGAAACACCCTCGGCCAGATCGAACAGCGCATCCGGGTCGGGCGACCCGACGACCAGGACATCGACGTCACCCGGAGGCGGCCCCGCTTCCCCGCTGTAGCGCGCGGCCCAGGACCCGTAGATGTAGGCCTCGCGCACGCCGGCGAGGCCGGACAGCGCCTCGGCCAGCAGTGGAAGCGGCCCGAAGGTGACCGCGATGACATCGCTGAGCGGCCGGTAGAGCGGAGTGTCCGTACGGGCTTTGACGAGCCGGCTGCGGCCCACCCGCCGGTCTTCCAGGATGCCCCCGCCGACGAGCCGTTCGACCTCACGCAACACGGTGGTCGCCGAGACCCCGAAGGCCCTGGCGAGCTCGGTGATGCTGTACTCGCGCTCCGGGTGGAGGAGGACCAGCGCGAGCAGCTCACCCTGCATGCGCGACCGCAGTAGGGGCAGCAAGCTCGGCGAAGCTTTCATTGGACGCAGTATATCCTGCGTCCAATGAAAACAACAGTCGGTAGCCGACGCTCACATTGAGCGGCCGACCTCCCCGAGTTCAGGTCGTCGAACAGCCGCCGGCCGTGTAACAGATGATCGAGCCGACACGACTTCGAGCCGGTAGTTGCGGTGATCGCCGATCCTCGAAGGGCGGGAAGAACCAGTGGGCTTCCAGACCCCGCTTTACGAACTGTCCGAATACCTGAAGTGGACGACGAGCGGGAGGATCCAGCTACCGGACTTCCAGCGCGGCTACAAGTGGGAGGACGAGCGCATCCGCCAGTTGCTCGTGACCATCCTGCGCGGCCACCCGCTCGGCGTCGTCATGCTGCTGAAAACCGGCAATGACCAGGTGCGGTTCAAGCCCAAGCCGCTGGAGGGGGCGAGACCGGCACCGGACGCCGTTCCGGACCTCCTCCTCTTGGACGGGCAGCAACGGCTCACCTCGCTGACCCAGGCCCTCACCGGCGACGGTGTCGTGGCGACGATGGACGGCCGTGGCAAGCTGCTCAGCCGGCGTTACTACGTCGACATGGCCCTGGCCCTCGAGGGCGAAGACCGCATCGACGAAGCAGTCATCTCCGTCCCGGGGGACGGTTTCGAGCGCACCAACTTCGGCAAGGACATCGTCCGGGACCTGTCCACACCGGAGAAGGAACGTGCCGGCGGTTGCTTCCCGCTCCGGTTGCTGTTCGCCGGCGCCGAGACCGTGAACTGGTTGTTCGCTCTCGAGGACAAAGAGCAGGCCGCGCAGTTCCACGCCCGGGTGGTCCAACCCGTCACCACGTACAACATTCCCGCGATCGAACTGGACAACTCGACGAGCAAGGCAGCGGTCGCCACGGTGTTCGAGAAGGTCAACACCGGCGGCCTGTCCCTCAACGTGTTCGAACTCCTCACCGCGACTTTCGCAGGCGACAAGGACTACTTCAACGCCACAGGCGCGGATTTCCGGCTGAACGACGACTGGAAGGAAACCGAAGCCAAGTTCTCCTCGTATCCGGTGCTCTCCGGGCTGGAGAACACGGATTTCCTGCAGGCCGTGACCCTGCTCGCAACGCTGAAGCGCAATCGGGCGGCCGGCGCGGGTACCCGGCCACCGGCTGTCTCGGCCAAACGCGAGGACGTCCTCAAGCTCACGCTGAACGACTACCTCGAATGGGTCGGACCGCTGCGCGAGGCGTTCATCTGGACAGCCGACTTCCTCGCCGACCGGCACATCTTCGATGCACGTTTCCTGCCCTATCCCAAGCAACTGGTACCGCTCGCCGCGATCAAGGTCGTGATGGGATCCGACGCGGACCTCATCGGCCCGCGAGAACGGATCACCCGCTGGTTCTGGTGCGGCATCCTCGGTGAGCTGTACGGCGGCGCCATCGAGACCCGGTTCGTCCGCGATCTCGAACTCGTCCCAGCCTGGGCGCGCCGCCATGACGGCGCGGCAACCCCCAACACCGTGCAGGATGCGACGTTCGTTGAATCGAGGCTGCACTCGCTCAGGACGAGGGGTGCGGCCGCGTACAAGGGGATCTACGCGCTGCTGCTCGGCAACCATGCTCGCGACTGGATGGAAGACAAAGCGCTGGACAAAGTCCAATACGTCAACCTTTCGGTCGACATTCACCACATCTTCCCCAAGAAGTGGTGCTTCGAACACGGCATCGACGACGAACGCCGCGAGAGCATCGTCAACAAGACTGCACTCTCGGCGCGCACCAACCGGGCGATCGGCGGCGCAGCGCCATCGAAGTACCTGCAGTTGATCGAGCAGAAGGCGCAGATTTCGGCCGACTCGCTCGATGCCTTGCTCGGATCCCACTGCGTACCGGCCCAGAAGCTTCGAGCCGACGACTTCGACGGCTACTTCGCCGACCGCCGCGAGTCACTGTGCAAGCTGGTCGAAGAGGCGATGGGCAAACCCGTCCCCCGTGACGTCGATGCCGGAGAGGCCCAGGAGGACTCCGCCCGATTCGCGACCGCGGAGGTCAGCGAGAGTCCGGACGAGGCGGACTGAGGCCGACGCAATACCACCCGTCTTCGTGCGGGAAGCCCTCACTTCCCGCACGAAGACGGTCACACGTTGAAGCGGAACTCGACCACGTCGCCGTCGGCCATGATGTAGTCCTTGCCCTCCATGCGGACCTTGCCCGCCGCGCGGGCGGCCGCCATCGAGCCCGCCTGCATCAGGTCGTCGTAGGAGACGATTTCCGCCTTGATGAAGCCGCGCTCGAAGTCCGTGTGGATGACGCCCGCCGCCTGGGGGGCCGTGGCGCCCTGGGGGATCGTCCAGGCGCGGGACTCCTTCGGGCCCGCCGTCAGGTACGTCTGCAGGCCGAGCGTGTGGAACCCCGCGCGGGCCAGGGAGTACAGGCCCGGCTCCGGCTGGCCGACCGACTCGAGCAGCTCGCGCACCGACTCCTCGTCGTCCAGCTCCAGCAGCTCCGCCTCGACCTTCGCGTCGAGGAACACCGCGTCCGCCGGCGCGACCAGCTTGGTCAGCTCGTCGCGGCGGGCTTCGTCGGTGAGCACCGACTCGTCGGCGTTGAAGACGTAGAGGAACGGCTTCGTCGTCAGCAGGCTCAGCTCGCGCAGCGCGTCGAAGTCGACTTCCTTCTGCGCCTGGAAGAGCGTGCGCCCGGCGTCGAGGATCTCCTTCGCCTTCTGGGCGTTGTCCAGCGCGGGCTTGTTCTCCTTCTTCGTCCGCGCTTCCTTCTCCAGCCGCGGCAGCGCCTTGTCGAGCGTCTGCAGGTCGGCGAGGATCAGCTCGGTGTTGATCGTCTCGATGTCGCTCGACGGGTCGATCCGGCCGTCGACGTGCACCACGTCGGGGTCGTCGAAGACGCGGATGACCTGGCAGATCGCGTTGGCCTCACGGATGTTCGCCAGGAACTTGTTGCCCAGCCCGGCGCCCTCGGAGGCGCCCTTCACGATGCCCGCGATGTCCACAAAGGACACCACGGCCGGGACGATCTTCTCCGACTTGTGCAGCTCGGCCAGCTTGTCCAGCCGGGGGTCCGGCAGCGGCACGACACCGACGTTCGGCTCGATCGTCGCGAACGGGTAGTTCGCGGCGAGCACGTCGTTGCGGGTCAGCGCGTTGAACAGGGTGGACTTGCCGACGTTGGGCAGGCCGACGATACCGAGGGTGAGGCTCACGACCCCACAGTCTACGTGTCCGCCCCGGTCGCGCCCCACGCACCCAACGCCGTGGCGGATTTCCGCCAGCGACCGCGCTGACCTGCTGGCATGCTCGGGTCAATGGTCACCGAAACGCTCTCCCTCTGGCGCGACGCCGAACGCTGCTACCGCGTGGTCACCGCCCGCGACTCGCGCTTCGACGGCCAGTTCATCATGGCCGTCCGCACCACCGGGATCTACTGCCGCCCGTCCTGCCCGGCGTCGACGCCGAAGGTGCAGAACGTCCGCTTCTTCCCGACGTCGGCGGCGGCGCAGGCCAACGGCTTCCGCGCCTGCCGCCGCTGCCTGCCGGACGCCGTGCCCGGCTCGCCGGACTGGAACGTGCGCGCCGACCTGGCCGCGCGGGCGATGCGGCTGATCTCCGACGGGACCGTCGAGCGCGAAGGCGTCCCCGGGCTCGCCCGGCGGCTCGGGTACTCGGAACGCCAGCTCGGCCGGGTGCTGACCGCGGAGCTGGGCGCGGGCCCGCTCGCACTGGCCCGGGCACACCGCGCGCACTCGGCGAGGCTGCTGATCGAGATGTCGGAGCTGCCGCTGACGGACGTCGCCTTCGCGGCGGGTTTCTCCAGCGTGCGGCAGTTCAACGAGACGATCCGCGAAGTGTTCGCGACGACGCCTTCGCAGCTTCGCGCCTTCGCGGCGTCCCGGCGTGGACGACAGAGCGACGTCACCGGGACCCGGCTCAGCCTGAGGTTGCCGTTCCGGCCGCCCTTCGACGCTTCGGGGCTGCTTCGCTTCTTCGCGGACAACGCGGTGCCGGGCGTTGAGGAAGTGACGTCGGAGGCCTACGCGCGCACGCTGCGGCTCTCCCACGGCACCGGTGTCGTGCGGCTGACGCCTTCGCCCGACCACGTGCGCTGCGAGCTGATGCTCACCGACCTGCGCGACCTCGGCAGCGCGGTCAGCCGGGTGCGCCGGCTGCTCGACCTGGACGCCGACCCCGCGGCCGTCAGCCGCGTGCTCGGCGCGGACCCGGCGCTGGCCCCGGTGGTCGTGGCCGTGCCGGGGATGCGGGTGCCGGGCACGGTGGACGGCGAGGAACTGCTGCTCCGCGCGGTACTCGATGTCGTGCCGCCGCTCGGCGACGAGGTGCCGGGCGAGTGGGGCGTGACGCGGCTGTTCCCAACCGCGGCCCAGGTCGCCGCGGCCGTGCCGGGCAACGCCGCGATCGCCGCGTTGGCGGAGGGCCGGCTGGACGTGCACGTCGGCCGGGACGCGGCGGAGCTGCGCGCCGAGTTGCTGACGTGCGTCGACCTGCCGACCGCGGACTACGTGGTGATGCGGGTCCTCGGCGCCCCGGACGTGCTGCTCGCCGACGACCCCGCCGTCCGCCGCGGCGCCTCGGGCCTGGGCATCACGCCGGAAACGCTCGGCGAACGGGCCCGGGCGTGGACGCCGTGGTGCTCCTACGCCGGGATGTACCTCCGGCGCGCAGCCGCTTAGCCCTGTTCGCCCTGCCACAGCACGGCCTGGGCGACGATGACCTGCTCGCCGTCGTAGGTCGCGGCCGGCGAGCCGTACAGGCGGTAGCCCAGCTCCAGCGCCTCGCTGACCCGGTGGCAGAACTTGGCGTCGTCCGGGCCGGTGAGCATGCGGTAGCGGGGCAGGCCGTTCGGCGGCTGGTCGGTCATGGCTTCATCTTGGCTCAGTGCTCAGCCCGCGCGCACCTCCAATGTGGAGCCCGTGCGGGACTTGCGGACGCGCAGCCGGGTCGGGATGCGCTGCCGCAGTTCCTCGACGTGCGACACGAGCCCGACCACCCGCCCACCGGCCCGCAGTTCGTCGAGGATGTTCATCACGACGTCGAGGGTTTCGGCGTCCAGCGTGCCGAAGCCCTCGTCGACGAACAGCGTGTCCAGGAGCGCGCCGCCGGTCTCCCCCGCGACGACGTCGGCCAGCCCCAGCGCGAGGGCCAGCGACGCGAGGAACGACTCGCCGCCGGACAAGGTCTTCGCCGGCCGGATGGTGCCCGAGTAGTCGTCGAGCACGTCGATGCCCAGCCCGCCGCGGGTGCCGCGCGCGCCGGCCGCGTCCGAGTGCACGAACGAGTACCGGCCCTGGCTCATCGTGCGCAGCCGGTGCGTGGCCGCGACCGCGACTTCCTCGAGGCGTGCCGCCAGGACGTACGACCGCAACGACATCTTGCGGCTGTTCTGCCCGCGCCCGTTGACGACCTCCGCGAGCGCCCGCAGCTCGGCGTACTGCGCTTCGGCCGGCGCGAGCCCGGCCAGCGCCTTGCGCAGCAGCGCCGCCAGCCGGGTCAGCTGCTCGTGCTGCGCGGTGGCCACCCGCAGCGCCGCGTACGCGGAATCGGCGCGGGCCCGGGCCAGCTGGGCCGCGGGGGGGGGGGGGGGGGGGGGGCGGGGGGGGGGGGGGGGGGGGGGGGGGGGGTGTGGGTGGTGTGGGTGT
>NZ_JBSGJD010000283.1:0-11622 GCF_053605405.1 Amycolatopsis sp. NPDC003861 | reverse complement strand
GCACCGGCCAGGGTGTGCATCTCCGGGGTGCTCAAGCGGTCACCCCCAGGCAGTCCCGCAGGCGGATCAGCCCGTCCCGCAGCCGCGTCTTGATGGTTCCCTGCGGCGTCGACAGCACTTCGGCCACCTCGCGATACGTATAGCCCTGGTAATAGGCGAGCAGCACCGATTCGCGCTGCAGATCGGTCAGGAAGGACAGGCACCGGCGCACCTGGGAGCGTTCGAGCCGCGCGGTGACGGACTCGGCGACCTCGTCGAACGGACGGCCGCGGGCGGCCTCGAAGGTCGCCTTCTGCTCGCGTTCGGTGCTCGCCCGGGCCGAGCGGACCCGGTCGACGGCGCGGCGGTGGGCCAGCGTCATCGCCCAGTTCAGCGCCGAGCCCTTGTCGGGCGCGTACCGGGTCGCGGTGCGCCACAGCTCGACGAGGACTTCCTGGGCGACCTCTTCGGACTGGGCCGCGTCGCGCACGATCCGCCGGACGAGGCCGTAGATGGGGCCCGCGAACTGGTCGTAGAGCAGCTCGAAGGCGCGCTCGTCGCCCTTGGCGACGCGCACCATGAGCTCCTCCGCGGACGGCACAGCCGGACCGGCCGGGACTTCCGAGGGCACGGGCGCCATCCGGCGCGGGCGGGCCGGCTCATCCATGCAGCTGTCCTCCGGCGTTCTGCGGGGTGCGCGGCACGACCGCGGCCTTCCGCAGCCACAGGGCGACGCCGTGGCGGCGGATCAGCGCGGACACCCGCTGCGGGAGCAGCGGCCGGGCCAGCACGAGCCGGGCCAGCCACCGCGGGTTCACCGGGCGGCGAACTCCCCGCAGCGTAGCGACCAGCGGGGTCGAGGTCCCGCGGCGCAACGCCACGGTGAGGTCGAGCAGCGCCTCCGGGCGCGGCAGGCGCATCCGGTACTCGCCGTCCATCTCCTGGAACGGCGAGACGTAGAACTCCTTGGCCGCGCGGGCCCGGCCGGCCTCGTCGGGGTGCAGCAGGTAGGCGTGGCGGCCGCCGTAGGTGTTGTGCACCTCGGCGACCACGCACGCGAGGCGGCCCTGCGCGTCGTGGCACCAGTAGACGCTGATCGGGTTGAACACGTACCCGAGCACGCGGGCGGCGGCGAGCATGACGACCTTCCCGCCGCGCAGGTCGACCCCGCGTTCGGCGAGCCAGGCGTCCAGCTTCTCCCGGATGCCGCGGGGGTCCGTGGCCACGAAGTGGTCGCGGCGGTCGAAGCGGGCGAACGGCCGCAGCCACCACGGCAGCCGCGGGAGGTCGTCCAGGTCGACGCGCCACAGGTAGACGCGGTGGGCGAACGCGTGCGGCGGGTCGATCCGCCGCACGTGCGCGACCGTGGCGTCGTAGAGCGCGTTCGTCACCAGGTCACCCCCAGGCTTTCCGCGGCGCGGGCGCCCGAGGAGCAGCCGTCCTCGTGGAAGCCCCAGCCGTGGTAGGCGCCCGCGTAGGCGAGCACGCCGTCGTTGAGCTCGGGCAGCCGTCGTTGCGCGGCAACGGATTCCGGCGTGTAGACCGGGTGCTCGTACCGCATCCGCGCGACGACGTGGTCCTCGCCGGGGCCGTCGCCGGGGTTGAGCGTGACGACGTACCCGGTCGGCTCGTCGAGCCGCATCAGGCGGTTCATGTCGTAGCTGACCTGGACCGCGCCGGTGGGCGCGCCGCAGACGGGCGCGCGGTAGTTCCACCCGGCCCGGGCGTCGGGCAGGGTGGGCAGGACGCTCGTGTCCGTGTGCAGCCAGGCCTCGTTCTCGGAGTACCGGAACGCGCCGAGCACCTCGCGCTCGGCGGCGGTCGGGTCGGCCAGCAGGGCGAGCGCCTGGTCGGCGTGGGTGGCGACGACGACCTTGTCGACCCGGTGCGGCGTGTCGGCGTCGTCGCGGATCTCGACGCCGCTGCCGGTCCGCAGCACCGACCGCACCGGCGTCGACAGGTGCACGGCGGTGAGCTGCTTCGCCGCGAGCTCGACGTACTCGCGCGAGCCGCCTGCGACGGTCCGCCAGGCCGGCGAGTTCTTCACCGTGAGCATGCCGTGGTTGCGGAGGAACTCGAACAGGTACCGCGCGGGGTACCGGAGGGTGTCGGCGCGGTCGGCCGACCACACCGTCGAGACCAGCGGCAGCATGAAGTGGTCGACGAAGTACCGGGTGTAGCCGCCGATGGCGAGGAACGCGCCGAGCGTGACGTCGCCGGCGTCCGGGGCGGCCAGCAGCCGCTTCGCGTGCCGGTGGAACCGCTTCACCTCGGCCAGCATCCGCAGGTAGCGGGCGCGGAGGGCGTTGCCGCGCTGGGCGAACAGCCCGGGCAGGCCCTTGGCGCCGGCGTACTGGAGGCCGCAGCCGTCGCAGCGGATGCTCATCGACATCTCGGTGTCGCGGGTGCGCACGCCCAGCTCGCCGAAGAGTTTCAGCAGGGTCGGGTAGGTGCGCTCGTTGTGGACGATGAAGCCGGAGTCCACGCCGACGGTGCCGCCGTGGGTGCTGGGCACGTCGTGCGTGTGCGCGTGCCCACCCAGGCGGTCGTCGGCCTCGAACAGCAGAACTTCGTACTTGCGCTGCAGCAGGTATGCGGCGGTCAGTCCGGCCACCCCGCTGCCGATGACGCCGATGCGTTCTCCCGTGATCTCCACACCGGTCCTTCGGGACCGCGGCCCGGCCGGATTGCCGGGCCGGCCGACCAATCCACCGGGGCGGGCGGTGCGAATCCCGGCTATGCCGCACACCACCGCGCACCAGTTAGCCTCGTTCGCCGCGAAACTCCTCGGCGGCCCGCTCCCCGTGGGCCTGCGGACCTGGGACGGCACGCGCGCCGGCCCGGAGGACGCACCGACGGTCGTGCTCCGCAACCGCCGCGCCCTGCGCCGCCTGCTCTACGCGCCCGGCGAGCTGGGGCTCGCGCGCGCCTACGTCACCGGCGACCTCGACGTCGAAGGCGATCTGGCCGACGGCTTCCGCCGGATCTGGGCCCTGACCCGCTCGGGGGAGCTCAACCGGGCGAAGCTGGGGCCGCGGGAGTGGGCCGACGCCGTCAAGCTGGCCGCGCGGCTCGGCGTCGCCGGGCTGCCGCCGAAGCCGCCCGCCGAAGAGGCGCGGCTGTCCGGGAAACTGCACAGCCTGCTGCGCGACCGCTCCGCCATCGCCCACCACTACGACCTCAGCAACGCCTTCTACCAGCTGCTGATGGACGAGTCGATGGCGTACTCGTGCGCGTACTTCACCTCCGAATCGCAGAGTCTCGAACAGGCCCAGCACGACAAGCTGGAGCTGATCTGCCGCAAGCTGGGGCTGCGGCCGGGCATGCGGCTGCTGGACGTCGGCTGCGGCTGGGGCTCGCTGCTCGTCCACGCGGCCAAGCACCACGGCGTCGAAGCCGTCGGCGTCACGCTCTCGGCCGAGCAGCTGCAGCACATCCGCGGCCGGCTCGCCCAGCACGACCTCGAAGACCGCGTCGAGGTGCGGCGGCAGGACTACCGGGAGCTGCCGGACGGGCCGTTCGACGCCGTCGCGTCGATCGAGATGGGCGAACACGTCGGCGAGGTCAACTACCCGGCGTACGCGGCGACGCTGCACCGGATGGTGAAGCCGGGCGGGCGCGTGCTGCTGCAGCAGATGTCGCGCGGGAACGTCGCCCCCGGCGGCGGCGCGTTCATCGAGCGCTACATCGCGCCGGACATGACCATGCGGCCGGTCGGGCGGACCATCGACCACCTGGAGACCGCGGGCCTCGAGGTGCGGGACGTGCACGCGCTGCGCGAGCACTACGTCTGGACGGTCCGGGCCTGGGCCGCCACCCTGGAGGAGAACTGGGCCGACGTCGTCGCGCTCATCGGCGAGACGGGCGCGCGGGTCTGGCGGCTGTACCTGGTGGGCGGGGCGCTGGCGTTCGAGGAGAACCGGATGGGCGTGGACCAGATCCTGGCCGTGCGGCCCGGCGAGCACGGCCGCAGCGGCCTGCCGGCGACGCGGGAGTGGTGACGATGCCCCAGCTGCTCGTCACGGCCGCCGTCACCCTGCTGGCGGTAGCGGTGACCTTCGGGGTCGCGCGGGCGCGCAAGCGCTACGACACGATCGACACCTTCTGGGGGCTCGGGTTCGCGCTCGTCGCGATCGCCGCCTTCCCGTTCGGCGACGGCCCGCTCTCGCTGCGGCTCGTGGTGGTGCTCCTGACGGTCGTCTGGGGCGTGCGGCTTTCGGTGCACCTGCACCTGCGCAACCACAAGCTGCCGGAGGACCCGCGGTACGCGCGGATGGGCCACGGGCCGCTGAAGATGTTCCTGCGCGTGTACCTGTTCCAAGCCGTGGTGCTGTACTTCGTGTCGCTGCCGGTGCAGTTCGCGGTGGACGGCACCGGGATCGGCGTGCTCGGCTGGCTCGGGATCGTGGTGTGGCTGGTCGGGTTCGCGTTCGAGACGATCGGCGACGACCAGCTGCGCCGGTTCAAGGCCGACCCGGCCAACCGCGGCCGCGTGCTGGACACGGGGTTGTGGCGCTACACCCGGCACCCGAACTACTTCGGCGACGCGTGCGTGTGGTGGGGCCTCTACCTCCTGGCGTGCTCGACGTGGCCGGGCGCGGCGACCGTCCTCTCCCCCGTCGCGATGACGTTCACCCTGGCCCGCGGGACGGGGAAACCGTTGCTGGAGAAGGGCATGGCCCGCACGCGCCCGGCGTACGCGCACTACGTCGAGCGGACCAGCGGCTTCTTCCCGTTGCCGCCGAAGAAGGTCACTCCCCGGTGAGGCCGTCGGTGAGCTCGCGCAGCACGTCGAGGTGCCCGACGTGCCGCGCGGTCTCCTCGATCATGTGCGCGACGACCCAGCGGACGTTGAAGGTTTCGGCCTTGTGCGTCACTTCGTCGTCGAGCCCGTGCTTCGCGACGATCTCGCGGCTGCGGGCGCACTGCTTCTCGTAGTCCGCGAGGAGCTGCTCCACCGGCACGCCGGGCGGGATCCGGAACTCCGCGTCCGGATCCTGCTCGAGCTTCTCCTCCCAGGTGTCCTCCTCGCCGTCGACGACCACGCCGAACCAGAACCACTCGTTGAGCGTGAGGTGGGCGACGAGTCCGGCGACGGTCATCAGCTCGCTGGGCAGGTGCACCTGGCGGGACTGCGCTTCGGTGAGACCGCCGGCCTTCCAGGCGACCGTGGCGCGGTGGTGGTCGAGCAGGCCGGTGAGGACTTCGCGTTCGCCGCCGGTGAGCGGCGCCTCGGGGCGCTTGGGTCGTTCGGTCATGGACGGGACTCTGCCAGAGGGGTCCGACAGTCATTACCTTGCGCACGATGTAATCGTGGGCTAGGTTTACGGACGTGCCAGACGAATTCCGCCTCGACGAGCAGGCCTGTTTCGCGCTGTACGCGGCATCGCGAGCCGTGACCGACGCGTACCGGCCGCTGCTCGGCGAGCTGGATCTCACCTATCCGCAGTACCTCGTGCTGCTGGTGCTGTGGGAGTCCGACGCCCGGCCGGTCAAGGAGATCGGCGAGGCGCTGCACCTGGACTACGGCACGCTTTCCCCGCTGCTCAAGCGGCTCGAGGCCAACGGGCTGGTGACGCGGACACGGCTGCCCGCGGACGAACGCACGGTGGTGGTCAGCCTGACCGAGCAGGGCCGGGCGGTGCGGACGCGCGCCGCCGGTGTCCCCTCGGCGATCGGCTGCGCACTGGGCCTCGAGGACGACGAGCGGCGGGAACTGATCAAGACCCTGCGGCGGCTGACGGCGTCGGCCACCGCGTACGCACCCGAGCACTGAGGAGGCTTTATGCCCAGCCGTGACGCCACCACCCACTGGGTCGGCGGACTGAACAGCGGGAAGGGCGAGGTCACGCTGGACTCGTCCAACGCCGGCACGTTCGCGGTCTCGTTCCCGACCCGCGCGGGCAACCCGGACGGCCAGACGAGCCCCGAGGAGCTCATCGCGGCGGCGCACTCGTCCTGCCTGGCGATGAACCTCTCGGGCGTCCTGGAGGCCCAGAAGCTCACGGCGGACTCGATCGACGTGAGCGCGGAGGTCACCCTCGGCCCGGCGCAGGGCGGCGGCTTCGAGATCAGCGGCATCGCGATCACCCTGCGGGCGTCGATCCCGGGCGTGACGGCGGAGCAGTTCGCGGAGTACGCCGAGACGGCCGAGAAGACCTGCCCGGTGTCGAAGGCCCTCGCCGGCACCACGATCACCATGGACGCGGCACTCGCCTGATCCCCCGGTGAACGGCCCCTCGCCCGGTCCGGGTGAGGGGCCGTCCGTTCACGCTCAGCCCCGGCCGAACGCCGCCAGCGCAAGGGGTTCCCACTTGCGCCACCCCTCCAGCCGGTCCCGGTACTCGGCCTCCACCGCCGCGAACGACTTGCCGAAGAACATCCGGTGCGGCGGGTTTTCCGTGTCCGCCAGCTCCAGCATCGGCTCGCGGGTCGCCCGCGGGTCGCCGAGGTCCCACTCGATCCGGGTCGCCTCGCGCACCGCGTCGTAGGCCGGGTCCGGTTCGCTCTGCCGGACGCTGCCCCCGCCGAAGTCCGTGCGGTACGGGCCCGGCTCCAGGCAGATCACGTCGATCCCGAAGGCCGCGACCTCCTGCCGCAGGGACTCCGAAAGGCCCTCCACCGCCCACTTCGACGCGTGGTAGGCGCCGATACCGGGGAACGCCCGGATCCCGCCTTCGCTGGTGACCTGGATGATCCGGCCCCGCCCCTGCCGGCGCATGATCGGCAGGGCCGCCTGGGTCAGCCAGAGCGTGCCGAAGAAGTTCGTCTCGAGCTCCGCCCGGACCTCCTCCTCGGTCAGTTCCTCGACCATCCCGAAGTGCCCGTAACCGGCGTTGTTGACCAGCACGTCCAGCGATCCGAACGCCGCCGCCGCGCGCTCGACCGCGTCGACGGCGGCCGCACGGTCGGTGACGTCCAGCCGCAGCGGCAGCAGGGCGTCGCCGTACGTCTCGACCAGCGGACGCAGGCTGTCGACGTCCCGCGCGGTGGCCGCGACCCGGTCGCCGCGGGCGAGCGCCGCTTCGGTCCACTCGCGGCCGAAGCCCTTGGAAGTCCCGGTGATGAGCCAGTTCTTCGTCATGACACGCCTCCATTTCTACATCGCAAGCTAATAGTAGCATGGACTGCATTAATACCGTCGATGCTAAGGTGGCGGGCATGATCGCGAGTGACGGCCGCCGTGAGCGCAAGAAGGCCCAGACGCGGGCCCGGATCCAGGACGCGGCCCTGGACCTCTTCGCGAGCCAGGGCTACCGCGAGACGACGATCGCGCAGATCGCCGCGCGCGCCGACGTCGCGACCCGCACGGTCACGCTGCACTTCCCGGCCAAGGACGACCTGCTGTTCGCCGACGACCCGTTCACCCCGGAGTCCCTCGATGCGCGCCTGCGCGACCGCAAGCCGCGGAGCACCCTCGACGTGGTCCGCGACTGGATGCACGCGACCATGCGCGAGCTCGACGAGCGCGACCGCGAGTCCGGCGTGGACCCCGCGCACATCTGGCAGCGCCGCGCCCTGCGCGCCGACCTCCTCCTGGCCGACGACGACCTCCGCGGCCGCGCCCGGGCCGGCTACCGCGACCTCGAACTCCCGATCGCCGCGGCCCTCGGCGCCGACCTCGGCCTCCCGGCCGACGCCCTGCTCCCCCGGCTCACCGCCGTCACCGTGGTCGCCGGCCTCCGGGAGATCTACGTGACCCGCGAGGGCCGGGCGCGGACGAGCGATCTCGGCGGCCTCGTCGACGACGTGCTCGCCTTCGCCGAGGCAGGCCTCCGCGCCACTCCGGCGTGAAGCCGGTGTGCGGGACTCCCGGCCCCGCACACCGGCCTGCTCAGGCGACCGTGCGCGACGCGGTGATCGCCGCCCGCCGGGCGAGCCGGTGGGTCCGGCGGATCCCCGCCTCGGCGTACCGGCGGCGATCCTCGTCCGTCTCCGGCACCACCGGCGGCACCACCCGCGGCCGGCCGTCTTCGTCGACCGCGACCAGCACCAGGTAGGCCGAAGCCACGTGCACCGGCGGCACCGAGCGGTCCCAGCGGTCGGCCGTGGCGCGCACGCCGATCTCCATCGACGTCGAGCCGGCCCAGTTGACCTGGGCGTGCAGGTGCAGCACATCCCCGACCCGAACCGGCACGCGGAACACCATCTCGTCGACCGACGCGGTCACCGACGCGCCTTCCGAATGCCGGGCCGAGACGACCCCGGCCAGCGAGTCGGCCAGCTTCATCAGCACCCCGCCGTGCACGGTGCCCATGAGGTTCGTGTCGTGGTCGTCCATGATCTGCGACAGCGTCAGCCGCGACGCCGACGCCGGCTTGCCCCTCACGCGAGCCCCGCCCGGACCTCGCGCACGGCCGCGACCAGGTTCCCGAGCGCCGGGGCGACCTCGCCGTAGCCGCGGGTCTTCAGCCCGCAGTCCGGGTTGACCCACAACCGGTCCGGGGGCACCGCGGCGAGCGCGGTCCGCAGCAGGGTGCCGATCTCCCCCGCGTCCGGGACGCGCGGGGAGTGGATGTCGTACACCCCCGGCCCGACCCCGCGGCCGAACCCGGCCAGGCCCGCGACCACCTCCATCTTCGAGCGGGCCGCTTCGATGCTGGTGACGTCGGCGTCGAGGGCGTCGATCGCGGACAGCACCTCGCCGAACTCGGAGTAGCACAGGTGGGTGTGGATCTGGGTGGCCGCGCCGGCCCCCGAGGTCGCCAGCCGGAACGCCGCCACGGCCCAGCGCAGGTACTCCTCGTGCCCGGACCGGCGCAGCGGCAGCAGCTCGCGCAGCGCCGGTTCGTCGACCTGGACGATCCGGATGCCCGCCGCTTCGAGGTCGCGGACCTCGTCTCGGACGGCGAGCGCCACCTGCCGCGCGGTGTCGGCCAGGGGTTGGTCGTCGCGGACGAACGACCACGCGAGGATCGTCACCGGGCCGGTCAGCATGCCCTTGACCGGCTTGGCCGTCAGGCTCTGGGCGTAGCGGGCCCAGGGCACCGTCATCGGCGCCGGGCGCGAGACGTCGCCGTGGAGGATCGGCGGGCGGACGCAGCGCGAGCCGTAGGACTGCACCCAGCCGTGCGCGGTCGCGGCGAACCCGGCCAGCTGCTCGGCGAAGTACTGCACCATGTCGTTGCGCTCGGGTTCGCCGTGCACCAGCACGTCGAGCCCGAGGTCCTCCTGCAGCCGCACCACGCGTTCGATCTCGGCGCGCATCGCGGCCTCGTACGCGGCGTCGTCGAGCGTGCCCGCCTTGTGCGCGGCGCGGGCTTTGCGGACCGCGGTGGTCTGCGGAAACGACCCGATCGTCGTGGTCGGCAGCGGCGGCAGCCCGAGCGCGGCCTGCTGGGCTTGCGCGCGCTCGGCGTACGGCGGCCGGGCGGTGGTGTCCGGCGTCCCGGGGCCGCCGCCCGCCGCCGCACGGTCGGCGACCGCCTGCCGCGCCGGGGCGAGATCGACCTCTTCGCCGCGCAGCGCCCGGCCGAGCAGCACGAGCTCGTCGACCTTCTGCCGGGCGAAGGCGAGCCGGCCCTTGAGCCGCGGCGGCAGCCCGTGCTCGCGCTCGACGTCGTAAGGCACGTGCAGCAGCGAGCACGACGTCGTCACGCTGACCGACTTCGCCACGCCGAGCAGCGTGGCGGCCCGGGCGAGCGCACGGTCCGGGTCGGTCCGCCAGACGTTCCGGCCGTCGACGACCCCGGCCAGGACCTCCTTGTCCCGCAACGCCGGTTCGGCACCGACGGCGTCCACAAAGGACTCGTCGCTGACCAGGTCGACGGCGAGCGCCTCGATCGGCGCGCGGGCGAGCACGCCGAGCGCGCGCCCGAGCCGGCCGTAGGAGCCGGTGACCAGGATCTTCGGCCGGGCGGTCTCCTTGCCGAGCCGGTGGTAGGCGCGGATCAGGGCGTTCAGCTCGGCCTCGGTCCGGTCCGCGGCGAAGGCGGGTTCGTCGAGCTGCACCCATTCGGCGCCCGCCTCGTGCAGCCGGCGCAGCAGGTCGACGTACCGCGGCAGCAGCGTGTCGAGCAGGTCGAGCGGCCGGAAGCCCTCGGTCGTGGACTTGGCCAGCAGCAGGAAGGTGACCGGCCCGACCAGCACCGGCCGGGTTGCGAGGCCGAGCGCCCGGGCCTCGAGGTACTCGTCGAGCGGCTTGGTCCCGGCCGGGGTGAACGCGGTGTCGGGGCCGAGTTCCGGGACGAGGTAGTGGTAGTTCGTGTCGAACCACTTGGTCATCTCCAGCGCCGGCGCGTCCTGGACCCCGCGCGCGGCGGCGAAGGAGGTGTCCAGCGGCGGCAGGCCGAGCCCGGTGAACCGCCCGGGCAGCACGCCGAACAGCTCGGCGGTGTCGAGCACGTGGTCGTAGTGCGAGAACGTGTTGGACGGGATCGAGTCCAGCCCGGCCGCCGCCAAGGCGCGCCAAGTTCGTTCCCGCAGGTCACGGCCGGTTTCCAGCAGCGTGTCCCGGTCGATGTCGTGCGCCCAGTAGCGTTCCAGGGCGCGCTTGAGTTCCCGGTCCGGGCCGATCCGGGGGTAGCCCAGCACGGTGGTGCCGATGTCGGTCACAGCTCTCTCCTCGCGAGCTCGCTCTCGGAGAGTCCGAGCGCGCGCGAAGAGCCGCGGTTCGGTCGTGCCCATCCCGCGAGGCCCGGACTCACGCACGCCGTCGGCGCGCGTACCACGGGCAGGTCTTCGGACTCGTGGGCGCCGAGCTCAGGTCTACCGGCCGTCGCTTCCCGGACTCGCGTCCAGTGCTGGACCACTCGCGTGGTGACGGCTTTCGTTCCCACATACCGCTGCGGGGCAGTCCCGGATTCACACCGGGTTCCCTGTTGCCTCGCCCGCGCACGTCTCCGGGTGCGGGCGAACCAGTGGCAGCTCGAGCCTAGCGCTTCCCGATCACCGTGTCGCGGGTAAACCGATCGGTGTCATTCCCGCACGAACCGGGCTAACCTCACGACATGACCCCCGACCCGAAACCCACCTCCCGGGAACGGCTGCTCGAAGCCGCGGCCACTCTCACCTACCGGGACGGCGTCGGCATCGGGGTCGAGGCGCTGTGCCAGGCCGCGGGCGTGTCGAAGCGATCCCTCTACCAGCTGTTCGAAAGCAAGGACGAACTCCTCGCCGCCAGCCTGAAGGAAGGCGCGGCCGCCTTCGTGGCCGGCCTGCTCCCGCCGGCCGGCGACGACCGCGGGCCCCGCGACCGGATCCTGCACGTCTTCACACAGCTGGAAGGCCAAGCGCGGACCCCCGGGTTCCACGGCTGCCGGTACCTGGCCGCGCAGATCGAGCTCAAGGACCAGCGCCACCCCGCCAGCCGGGTGGCGCGGCGGATCAAGCGGAACCTGCTGGGCTTCTTCCGCCGGCAGGCCGAGCAGGGCGGGGCCGCCGACCCGGACCTGCTGGCCCGGCAGCTCCTCGTGGTCTTCGACGGCGCCGGCGCGCGGGCCGGGATCGGCGTCGACGACCTGAAGGGGCTCGTCGTCCCGACCGTGACGACCCTGCTCGACGCCGCCGGCGTGCGCTGACCCGCGTCACTCCGGGGGCGCCCAGCCGCCGGTGACCTCCTTGACCGGCTTGTGCGGGAACCGCCGCCGCGCATACTCCTGCGCGCGGGAATCCGGGAGCACGTACAGCGTCTCCCGCTTGTCC
>NZ_JBSGJD010000282.1:0-11745 GCF_053605405.1 Amycolatopsis sp. NPDC003861 | reverse complement strand
CCACACCGCATCGGCGCCATCGTCCAAGCAGCACTCGTCCTGACCCATCACGAACACCAGGGGCGCTACTGAGAAAACCTCATTGGGGCGCTTGGGGCCTGGTCAGCCGACGCGGATTCGGGGGTCCAGGATGCCGTACAGGAGGTCGGCGACCAGGTTGGCGATCACCACGCTGGCCGCGATCACCACCAGCCAGCCCATCAGGACCTGGGGGTCGTTCTTGTTGACCGCTTCGACCAGCAGTGTTCCCATGCCGTGCCAGTTGAAGACCGTCTCGGTGATGATCGCGCCCGTCACCGTGGCGCCGAAGTTGACCGAAAACAGGGTCATCACCGGGATCAGGGCGTTGCGGAACGCGTGGCGCCAGATCACGCGGCTGTTCGACACGCCCTTGGCGCGCGCGGTGCGCACGTAGTCGGCGCCCAGGACCTCCAGCATCGACGCCCGCTGGAAGCGGCTGTACGCGGCGAACGTGATGGCCATGATCGACAGCGTCGGCAGCAGGAACGCGCCGACGTACTTCGCGAGCGCGTCACCCACTCCGGTGGCCGTGAGGCTCTCCGGGCTCGTCGTCCGGAGCCACGGGTCGCCGAGGACGTCGGACAGGCCGAGGTCGCGGACCCAGCCGTTGGCGCGGATCGCGTAGCCCTTGAGGACGATCGCCACGCAGAAGATCGGCATCGAGAACATCAGGAACGCCAGCGTCGTCGCCAGGTAGTCCCAGATCGAGTACTGCTTCACCGCCGCCAGGACACCCACCAGGACGCCGAAGACCAGGGCCAGCACCGACGCCGTCAGCACCAGCTCCAGCGTCACCTTGAACGCGGCCATCACCTTCGGCTGGACCGGGGTGAACGCGTTGCCCTGGGCGATCGAGATGCCCCAGTCGCCGGTCACGAAGTGGCCGAGCCAGCTGAAGTAGCGGGCGATGACGCTCTGGTCCAGGCCCAGCTTGTGCTCGGTCTCGGCGATCGCGGACGCGCTGATCCCCGGTTTGCTGCGGAGCTCGCCCAGCGGGTCGCCGGTGTTGGCGACCATCACGAAGCAGAGGAACGTGCCGATCAGCAGCACCGGGATCGAAATGGCCAGCCTGCGGAGCACGTACAGCACGAGATTCATCCGAAACCCCCAGGTCCGGCGATCCCCGCGGAAAACGGACGCGGGGGCGACCGGAACCGGTCACCCCCGCGTCGCGCGTTCAGGCCTTCATTCTCCGCTGGCGCGGGTCGAAGGCGTCGCGAAGACCGTCACCGATGAAGTTGATCGTCAGTGAAATCAGCACGAGCACGATGAACGGCCCGAAGAACAACGCCGGCCGGGTCTGCAGCTGGGCGTAGTTCTCCAGGATGACGCGGCCGAGCGAGGTGTCCGGCAGCTGGACGCCCAGGCCGATGAACGACAGCGCGGCTTCCGCCAGCACGGCCTGCGCGACCGCGAGGGTCGCGTTGACCGTGATGCTGCCGACCATGTTCGGCACCAGGTGCTTGAAGATGATCCGGAACGTCCCGGCGCCCGACGCGCGGGCCGCGTCGACGAACTCGCGCTGGGACAGCGACATCGCCTCGGCGCGGGTGATCCGGGCGATCTGCATCCAGCCGAACGCCGCCAGCACCAGCGCGACGATGTACCAGGAACCGCCGCCGAAGACCTTGGCGAGGATGGCCGCCGCGGCGATCTGCGGGATGATCAGGAACAGGTCCGTCACCCGGGAGATCGCCGAGTCGGAGAACCCGCGCAGGTAGCCGGCGACCGCACCGAACACGACGCCGATCACGGTGGCCAGGATCGACACGGTGAGCGCGATGAGGAGCGAGTACTGCGTACCGCGCAGCACCTGCGACACCATGTCCTTGCCGACCTGGGTCGTCCCGAGCGGGAAGTCGCCGCTGGGCTTGGCGAACGACGGGAACGAGCTGTCCTCGTAGTTGTGCTTCCAGAACAGCGGCATCACGATGCTGATCAGCACGATCAGGATGAGCACGCCGGTCGACGCCATCGCCAGCTTGTGGTGCAGGAACTTCCGCAGGACCAGCTTGCCCTGGCTGCGCGGTTCCGGCAGCGCGTCCGGAGGCAGCGTGCCTTCGGCCGAAGCGGTTTCGCTCGCGAGAAGAGAGTTCAAGTCAGCCAACGCGAATCCTCGGGTCCAGGATGCCGTACATCAGGTCGGCGATCAGGTTGGCGACGATGACACTGCTGGCGATCACCACGAGCCAACCCATCATCACCTGAGTGTCGTTCTTCGTGACGGCTTCCACCAGCAATGTGCCCATACCGTGCCAGTTGAACACCGTCTCGGTGATGATCGCGCCGGCCAGGACCGAGCCGAAGTTGACCGAGAACAGCGTCGACACCGGGATCAGGGCGTTGCGGAACGCGTGCCGGAAGATGACCCGGCCGTTGCCGAGGCCCTTGGCGCGCGCGGTGCGCACGTAGTCCGAGCCCAGCACCTCGAGCATCGAGGCGCGCTGGAACCGGCTGTACGCGGCGAAGCTGATCGCCATGATCGACAGCGTCGGCAGCAGGTACGCGCCGATGGTGCTGGTGATGAAGTCGCCGACGCCGTCGGTCTTCAGCTGCTCCGGGCTGGTCGTGCGCAGCCACGGGTTGCCGAGGACGTCGGACAGGCCGAGGTCGCGGACCCAGCCGTTGATCTCGATCGCGTAGCGCTTCAGCACGATCGCGACGCAGAAGATCGGCATCGAGAAGAGCAGGAAGGCGAGGGTGGTCGCGATGTAGTCGATGATCGAGTACTGCTTCACGGCGGCCAGCACGCCGACGATGATGCCGATGATCAGCGCGAGGATCTCGGCGCCGACGACCAGCTTGAGGGTGACGCCGAAGGCGGCCATCACCTTGGGGGCGACCGGCGCGAGGGCGTTGCCCTGCGCGATGGAGATGCCCCAGTTCCCGGTCAGGAAGTCACCCAGCCACGTGAAGTAGCGGGGCACGATGCCCTGGTCGAGACCGAGCTTGGCGGCCGTGGCGGCCAGCGCTTCCTTGCTGATCGTCGGGTTCTGCCGCAGCTCGCCCAGCGGGTCACCGGTGCCGGCGACCATGACGAAACACAAGAAAGTCCCGACCAGGAGGACGGGAATCGATATCGCCAGACGGCGAAGGATGTAGATCACCAGGTTCAACGAACTGCTCCTCATCCGGGCCTGGTCGTCAGAAGTGCGCTGGACCGCTACCCGGTTGTCTACCGTAGTGGCGGTAACCCTACGGTCAACAGCTACTTCCGGTGGGTACCGGGGCCCGGCTTGTGGCCGGACCCCGGTACCTCCCAGGTCATCTGGAGCGAGGGGAAAGAAGAGGCGGGACGAGCCCTACTTCTTCTGCTCCCACTCGCCGACGTTCCACAGAACACCGTCGTACGACTGCATGTAGACGCGGTCGATGCCCTTGAACGCCCACATGCTCGGCGTCTGGAACAGCGGCAGGGTCGCGTAGTCGTCGGCGATGGCCTTGTCGGCCTCCTGGTACTTCTGCAGCTTGACCTGCTCGTCGGTGGCCTTCACCGCGGCGTTGTAGGCGTCGTCGATCTTCGGGTCGCAGAGGTTCTGGTAGTTCTGCTCGCCGCCCTTGTCCGGGCAGACGTAGATCGACTTCGACTCCGCCTTGAACGGCTGGGCGGACCAGCCGAACAGCGCCACGTCGTAGTCACCGGTCGAGACGCGGCCACCCTTGAGGAAGTTGGCGTCGGTCTCGTCCTTGACCTCGATGCCGGCCGCCTTGGCCTGCGAGATGATGATCTCGACGGTCTGGCTGCGGCGGGCGTTCTGGTTGTGCGTGATCTTGAACGAGGCGCGCTGGCCGTTCTTGGCGAAGATGCCGTCGGCACCCTTGGCCCAGCCGGCGTCGGTCAGGGTCTTGGCCGCCGCTTCGGCGCCCAGACCGGCCTTGCTGCTGTACAGGTCGGTGTAACCGGGCTCACCCTGGAAGAACACCACGCTGTTCAGCGGCTCCGCGTCCGCCTGGACCTCCTTGAGCAGCTTGTCCGTGATCTCCTTGCGGTTGACCGACTCGAGGAACGCCTTGCGGAGGTCCTTGTCGGCGAACATGCGCTTGAAGTTCAGGTCGAGGTGCTCGTAGGTCAGCTGCGAGGCCGAACCGTAGGTCACGCCCTGCGCCGCGAGGCCCTTCATCGTCTGGGCCGCGGTGGCGTCCGGCTGGGTCGACGCCGCGACGTCGATCTCACCGTTCTGCAGCGCGGTCGCCATCGCCTTGGTGTCTTCCATGGCGCGGACGATGATCTTCGACGGGCCACCCTTGCCGCCCGCCCACTGCGGGTTCTTCTCCAGGGTGACGGCCTTCTGGTTGGCGTCGAACGCGGTGATCTTGTACGGGCCCGACGACGGCATGATGTCCGCCTTGAAGCCCTTCCACTCGTTCGACCAGAAGTCACCGGCGGCCTTGATCTGGGCCGGGTCGCCGGTCGGGGCCAGCTTGGTGATGTCGGCGATGCCGGTCTTGGCCTCGAGGACGTGCGCGGGCATGATCGCCGGCGCGTTGAACAGGCCCTTGTAGTCCAGGTAGGGCTCGCTGTAGTCGGTGACGAAGGTCAGCGCGTCCTTGCAGGTGGCCTGCTTGATCAGCGAGTAACCGGTGGTCGACGCCGAGTTGAACGGGTTCTTGCCGTCCGGGCCCTTGGCCAGGCCGCTCTGCGACAGCCACGCCAGGTACATGTCCTTGCAGTCGTAGGCCTGACCGTCCGACCACTTGATGTTCGGCTTGATCTTGTACGTGACCTGCTGCGGGTCCTTCTGCGTGACGTCCCAGGACTCGAAGACGTCGTTGTTCAGCAGGATCTTGTTGTTGCCGTCGAGCTTCAACGTACCGGAGAGCACCGCGGTCAACACGTAGTTGTTGTACGAGCTGTTGGTGTCCGGGGTCTGGTTGTTGTACCCCGAGTACCCGTCGTCGATACCGATCGTGACCGTGCCGTCGTACCCCGGGGTGTCCGCGAGCTTGAACAGGTCGCCGGTCTCGGCCTTGCCGACAGCCATCGCCTTGACGTCGGTCGACGATCCGTTCTGATCGGTGTTGCCCGAGCCCGAATCACCACCGCTGCAGGCGCTCAGCAACAGCGAAGCGCCGGCGACGAGCGACAAAGCGGAGACTGCTTTGGATCTCCTCATGAAGTGTGCCCTCCTAGCACTGAGCCCTTGAATATCGGGACAAGGGCCCACACCGCTCCGGTTGGATGGGCCGGAGCCTACGACACGCCAAGCGACACTCAACTGGCGCACTGCGGGAGCACGCTAGAAAGGAAAAGCACCGACAGTCACCAGTTCCGGGTCGATCGTGACCAAAGGGTGACTTCCAGTCGACATCCAGAAATACGACGGTTACCTCATGGATTCACAACGTCCCACTCGAAGGCGTTGGTAAAGATCACCCGGTAGTACTGAATGCGTAGCCAACCGATTACTTCGGGCCGCGAGTCCAGTTCACCGCCGACCCGAACGGGCCCACCATGGGGGGACCTGGCGTGACGCCCGAGATGCCCGAACCGATCGCCAGGGTGTCAGCCAATTGGAACAGCGGAATCACCACGTTCTGGCGCCAAAGTTCAGGCTCAAGAGTGGTGAGCGCTTCGCCCGTCGGGGTGGATCCGGACAGCGCCGCGTCGATCGACGGCTGCAGCGCCGGGTCGCAGAACCCGGCCGCGTTGCCCGGGACGACGGGCTTGGTCTTGTCGACGCCGGCGGCCGTCTGCTCCGGGCGGCAGCCGAAGGTCGACGCGAGCACCGAAGCGGTGTCCCCGCCGACCGCCTGCGGGACGACGGCGATGTCGACCCCGACGTTGCCCGCCGAGTCACCGGTCGGCTGCTGGACCCCGCCGACGACCGGCATCGCCAGCAGGCCGCTGAACAGGTCCCGAGGCGGCGGCGTGATCGCGTTGACCTCGATGCCCTGCGCGGAGAGCTGGCCGGCCAGCTCCTTGGCGATCGACGCGTACGGCTCCTGGGCGGCCGGTGAGGCGATGACCAGCGAGAGCGCCCGGCCGTTCTTGCGCCAGGTGCCCGCGGTCTTGGTGTAGCCGGCCGCCTTCAGCGACTGCTCGGCCTTGGCGACGTCGGGCGCGGTGGGCGGGCCAGGCGGGATGGTCGCCGCGTAGCCCTTCACCGACGGCGCGGTCACCTGCGCGTCGGCGTGCAGCGTCGACGACGGGCCGCCGTTGACGCCCTCGGTGATCAGCTTGGTGCGGTCGATCAGCGCGGCGACACCGGCGCGGACCTGGGCGTCCTGCAGGGTCGCGCTGACCGGGCGCAGCAGCACGTCGGCCACCAGCGGGCGGGCCACCGTGTGCAGCTTGACCGCCGAGCCGAGCTCGCCGAGCAGCTTGAGCTCGTCGCCGCTCGTGCGGGCCAGCGCGAACTGGTCGTTGCCGCTGCGCAGCGCGGCCAGCAGCGTGTTCTGGTCCGACCGGCGGAGCACGATCCGGTCGATCGCGGCGGGCTTCTCCCAGTAGCGCTCGTTGCGCTCGAGGATGACCTCGCCGCGGGCGGTGTCCAGGCTCTTGATCGAGAACGGGCCGGCGACGGCCGGGAAGTTCGAGGCCAGCGCCCCGCGCCAGCCGTCGGGCGCGTCCTTGAGCAGGTGGGCGGGCAGCAGGTCGGAGAACAGCGTCTGCCAGCCCGGGTACGGCTTGGCGAAGGTGACCTCGACGCGCTTGCCGCCCTCGCGCGACTGCAGGTCGGTGATCTGGCGGTAGCCGGCGGGCTCGATCACGCCGGGCTGGTCGCGCAGCTGGGTGCGCAGGTAGTCGAAGTCCTCGGCGGCGATGGGCGCGCCGTCGGACCAGGAGGCGTCCGGCCGGATCTCGTAGGCCACCACGAACGGCTGCTGCGAGATCACCTCGGCGGACTTCATCAGGTTCTTGTCGAGCTGGGTGGTGCCGTCGTCCTTCTGGCGGAACACCGAGGGCAGCAGAAGCTGCGAGAGCGCGGAGGTCACCTGGGACGAGTCCGCCAGGTTGTGCGGGTTGTACCCGCCGAGCACGTCGTCGACCCCGACGACGATCTGCGACGGCGTCTTGCCGGTGGTCGACACGGGTGCGACCGACGACGACACGACCGGGGGTGGCGGGGTGTTGGAGCAGGCGGTGAGCAGCACGGTCGCGAGTGCCAGCACCGGCACCGCCTTGCGATTCACCCGCACGCCCCGTTCCTCCCCGTTTCCGCCGATCGGGTCAGTCATGCTCCCACGACCGCCTCCGCCGCCGGAACCGAGATTCCCACACCCGGATCGGGCGGCCTCGCCGCCCCTGGGTGCCACTACGGGAATGGACGCGCGGCACACCGTCCGGGTTCCCGGACCGTTCCGGAACGGCGGAACGAACACGGGCCGGACACGAAAAAGGTTCACCCCGGTGGTCGGCGCCAGGCGATGAGGCCGTCGCGACCCCTATAAAGATATAAGGAGAAGAACGGCGGAATTCCTGACGCTGGGTCCGCCACCGGCCGACCCAGCGTAAGGGATCGGGCACGAAAAAGCCTCCCGATGACGAGCACCGGGAGGCTTTTTCAAAGCGGTGGATCAGCCGTTGTCGCGGCTCTTGGCGCGCGAACGCTCCTTCGCGCGGGTGTTGACGTCCAGGGTCACCTTGCGGACCCGGACGACCTCGGGCGCGACCTCGACGCACTCGTCGACCGAGCAGAACTCCAGGGCCTCTTCCAGGCCCATCTTGCGCGGGCGGGCCAGCGTCTCCATCACGTCGGCGGAGGACTGACGCATGTTGGTCAGCTTCTTCTCCTTGGTGATGTTGATGTCGAGGTCCTCGAAGCGCGGGTTCTCGCCCACGACCATGCCCTCGTAGACGTCGGCACCCGGCTCGACGAAGAACGTGCCGCGGTCGGCCAGCTGGATCATCGCGTACGCGGTGACCGGGCCCGAGCGGTCGGCGACCAAGGAGCCGCTGTGGCGGGTGCGGATCTCGCCCGCCCACGGGAAGTAGCCCTCGAACACGTGGTTCGCGATGCCGGTGCCGCGGGTCTCGGTGAGGAAGTCGGTGCGGAAGCTGATCAGGCCGCGCGACGGGAGCACGTACTCGAGCTTGATCCGGCCGGTGCCGTTGCCGCTCATGTCCTCCATGCGGCCCTTGCGGGCGGCCAGGAGCTGGGTGATCGCGCCGAGGTGCTCCTCCGGCGAGTCGATGTAGAGGCGCTCGAACGGCTCGTGCAGCTTGCCGTCGATCGTGCGCAGGACCACCTGCGGCTTGCCGACGGTCAGCTCGAAGCCCTCGCGGCGCATCTGCTCGACGAGGATGGCCAGCGCCAGCTCGCCACGGCCCTGGACCTCCCAGGTGTCGGGGCGCTCGGTCGGCAGGACGCGGATCGAGACGTTGCCGATCAGCTCCTGGTCCAGGCGGGCCTTGACCAGCCGCGCGGTGACCTTGTCGCCGCCGTTGCGCCCGGCCAGCGGCGAGGTGTTGACGCCGATGGTCATCGAGATGGCGGGCTCGTCGACGGTGATCCGGGGCAGCGCGACCGGGTTCTCGGAGTCGGCGAGGGTGTCACCGATCGTGATGTCCGGGATGCCGGCGATGGCGACGAGCTCGCCCGCGCTGGCCTCGGTCGCCGGGACGCGGGTGAGCGCCTCGGTGACCAGCAGCTCGGAGATGCGCACGTTCTGCGTCGTGCCGTCCGCGCGCATCCAGGCCACGGTCTGGCCCTTGCGCAGCTTGCCGGCGTGGATGCGGATCAGCGCGATGCGGCCGAGGAAGTTGGACGCGTCGAGGTTGGTGACCAGCGCCTGCAGCGGGGCGTCGAGGTCGGCGGCCGGCGGCGGCACGTGCCGGAGCAGCGTGTCGAACAGCGGGTCGAGGTTCTCGCTCTCGGGGATCTCGCCGTCGGCGGGCTGCTCCAGGCTGGCCTTGCCGGCGCGCGCGGAGGCGTAGACGACCGGGAGGTCGAGGATCGCGTCGTGGTCGGCGTCCTCGATGTCGCTGGCCAGCTCGAGCAGCAGGTCGTGGGTCTCCTCGACGACCTCGGCGATCCGGGCGTCCGGCCGGTCGGTCTTGTTGACCAGCAGGATCACCGGCAGGCCGGCTTCGAGGGTCTTGCGGAGCACGAACCGAGTCTGCGGGAGCGGGCCCTCGGACGCGTCGACCAGCAGGACGACGCCGTCGACCATGGCCAGGCCGCGCTCGACCTCGCCGCCGAAGTCGGCGTGACCCGGGGTGTCGATGACGTTGATCGTCACCTGGCCCTCGGGGGTCTGGCGGTGGATCGAGGTGTTCTTCGCGAGGATCGTGATGCCCTTTTCGCGCTCCAGCTCGCCCGAGTCCATCACGCGGTCGACGACCTCGGCGCGCTCGGCGAAGGCACCGGACTGGCGGAGCATCGCGTCCACCAGCGTGGTCTTGCCGTGGTCGACGTGGGCGACGATCGCGACGTTGCGCAGGTCGGGCCGGGTCTTACCGGTCGGCCGGCCGGTTTCGACGGTAGCGCTGGCTGCGGGCACGCGAGAACTCCTGAACTTCAAGGGTTGGATGGCCGCGCACACCGTTCAGGCTTCCCGTGACCGGCTCTGGTCACACGCGGACCTCACCCAGGATACCTGCCGCCCCATTGTGAGCGGCCCCACGCCCCCCTGGCGGTTAGGCTGACCTAACGTGGAAACCCGGTGGAGGTCGCCGATCCGGAAGGTGCGTGCGCGTGGGCAAGAAGCCGAAGGACCCGCGGAAGGTCGTGCGCAAGCTCATGAAGGCCGGCAAGGTCAAGAAGAAGTGCTGCCGGTCGAAGCCGCGCTGCAAGAAGTGCCCGGTATTGGCTCTGAAGAAGGCGAAGCTGGACCTGGCCGCCTAGTGCGGTACCGCTTCGTTGAGCAAGCGCAGCTCCGGAGCGGTCTTGGTCGGCGAGAACTCGATGACCTCGTACTGCGCGAGGTGCTGCACGCAGAACGGGTCGGACGCCAGGATGGCGTCGAGCTTCCCGCGGGACATCGGCCGCGTGATGATCACGCCGCCGGTGCGCGGGTTCCGCCGCCCGGACGCCAGGAAGTGGCCGTGCTCGTACTGCTTGTTCAGCCACTCGGCGTGGTCCGGGAGCGCGTAGTCGATTTCCTCGATCGGGGCCGTGTAGTTCAACAGGACGACATACATGGTTAGACGGTAGACCCGCACGCCACTTCGCGCCTATGCTCGCCGCATGCACGCGCAGACGTCCAGCTGGTGGCCGCCCTCGGCGGCCGTTTAGACCTGCGCTGATCACCAGCGGCCGCCCCGGGACGGGCGGCCTTTTTCGTGCCTTCTCCGGGGTGGCCCCACCTCGGGAGGAACACATGAGCAAGCTGTCCGGCATCACCCCCTCCGGTCACGTCCACCTCGGCAACTACCTCGGCGCCGTCCGCCGCTGGGCCCTCGAGGGCGGCGCGGACGACCTGTACTTCGTCGCCGACCTGCACGGCATGACGACCCCGCACAACCCGGCGAAACTCCGATCCCTGGCGCGCGAGCAGCTCGCCGTGCTGATCGCCGCCGGCATCGACCCCGAGCGGGTGTTCGTCCAGTCCGACCTGGCCCGCGAGCTGGGTGCGCTGACCTGGGTCCTGGAGTGCACCTGCAACTACGGCGAAGCGGCGCGGATGATCCAGTTCAAGGAGAAGTCCAAAGGTCAGGCCGGGGTCAGGCTGTCCCTGCTGACGTACCCGGCGCTGATGGCCGCGGACATCCTGCTGCAGGGCGCGGACGAGGTCCCGGTCGGCGAGGACCAGCGCCAGCACGTCGAGCTGACGCGGACCCTGGCCAAGCGCTTCAACGGCACGTACGGCGAGGTGTTCACCATCCCGCGCGCGGTACTGCCGCCGGCCGGCGCGCGGGTGAAGGACCTGGCCGACCCGACGCGCAAGATGTCGAAGTCGGCCCGGGACGCGGTGGGCGTGGTGTTCGCGCTCGACGAGCCCGACCAGATCCGCCGCAAGGTCCGCCGCGCGGTCACCGACGGCGGTTCGGTGCCGGTGCACGCCCCGGAGACCCGGCCGGGGATGGCGAACCTGCTGGAGATCCTGGCCGCGTGCCGGGGCGGGTCCCCGGCGGAGCTCGCGGACGAGTTCACCTCCTACGGCGCGGTCAAGGACGCCGTCGCCGACGCGGTGATCGAGGAGCTGCGGCCGGTGCGCACCCGGGCGTCGGCGCTGCTCGACGACGTCGCCGAGCTGGATCGCGTGCGGAAGGCGGGTGCCGAGCGCGCCCGCGAGCGCGGTTCGCACCGGCTCGACGCGGCGCTGCGGATGATCGGCGCTAGCTGAGCAGCGCGCGGAAGGCCGGGAGGAGGATCCGGTCGGCGGGCAGCCAGTCGACGTCGTCGAGGTCGTCGAGCCCGAGCCACCGCACGGCTCGGTGCTCGACGGCCCGCGGCTCTTCCCCGGGCGAAACGAGCGTGGCGGCGTAAATCCGGAGGACTTTCCCGCCGGGCAGCGGGATGTCGTCGCCGACCCGCGCGCCGACCTCGACGACGACGTCGAGTTCCTCGCTGCACTCGCGGGCCAGCGCGAAGGCTTCGGACTCCCCGTCTTCGACCCGGCCGCCGGGCAGCTCCCACTGCCCCGCGTGCTTCGGCGGCCAGGCCCGCTGCTGGGCCAGCAGCTTGCCGTCCCGCACCAGGGCGGCTCCCACGATCACAGCGTTCACAGTCCCGGAACTTACCCGGAAGCCCCCACCCCAAGCGCCCCAATGTGGCGTTCGGTGCGTTGGACGCACCCAATGTGGCGTTCGGTGCGCTGGACGCAACCAACGCCACATTG
>NZ_JBSGJD010000281.1:0-11757 GCF_053605405.1 Amycolatopsis sp. NPDC003861 | reverse complement strand
CCGCGGGCGGGGGGGGCGTAAAAACCCAACACAGCCCCCCACCCCCCCCCCACCACCGTCCGTAGTGACAATCGAGCTTCGGGGTGGTGGGCACCAAGCCACTCGCCGGCCGCGCCGATCAGGCGGAGATCCCACAGAGGACGCTCGCCCGCACGGGGTCGCAGGCGGCGGGCACCAAGCCACCCGCCGGCCGCGCCGATCAGGCGGAGATCCCGCAGAGAGCGCTCGCCCGGGGTCGCAGCGCGGCGGGCACCAAGCCACTCGGCCAAGGCGACCCACCACCACCCGCGGGGGCGCCCCCCGGGTCCAGCGTATCGGCGCCGACCGACAACAACGGCGAAAGAACGCCCATCACCGCCGCTTTGTCCACATTGCCGTCACCCCGTGGACAACCGGCCGCACATTCACACATCTGAACAACCCACCTGTCGAACGTGTCGAACGACGCCGCTCGGAGCCGCGCAACCGCCATAGGTAGGAAACTTAACCATCGGATGTTGAACCAATTGGCATCCACAACTACTCGCATTGTTGCGAAACTTTCCAAGATCTACCGCAGATACATCGGAGGTGTTACCGTCCAACCCCAGCCAGCGGAAAGGCGTGCCGCTCAGCGGGAAATGGAGGGCGTCGTGGGACCGGAGCGCGGGCTCGAACAAAGCGGAACTCTCGAACGCGGGCTTGCCGTGCTGGAGCACGTCGGGCGGCACCAGGAGATTTCCACCAATGCGATCGCGCGGCAACTGGGGCTTTCCCGCAGCGCCGCCTACCGGATCGTCGGCACCCTCAAGAACCTCGAGTACCTCGAAGCCGACCAGGTCACCGGGCGGGTGCGGCTCGGCACGCGGCTCGTCGAACTCGGGGCCCGGGCGATGGCCGCCACCGATCTGCACCGGTGCGCTCCGCGGTACCTCGCCTCGCTCGCCGAACGGTCCGGCGAAACCACCTACCTCGCCGTTCCCGACAACGACACCATGGTCTACGTCGCCACCGAACGCAGTGCCAGTGCCGTCACGCTCGCCTGCCGGCTCGGCACTCGGCGGCCGCAGCACGCGACGTCGCTCGGAAAGGCGTGGCTCGCCGCGCTGCCCGAGGCCGATCGGCTCGAACGGGTGCGGCGGATGAAGCTCGACTCGCTCACCCTCAAGACCATCATCGACCCGCACCGGCTGCTCGACGAGCTCGCGAAGACCAGCCGCCGAGGGTGGGCGATCGACGAGGTCGAGAACGAGCCCGATGTCGGGTGCGTCGCCGCTGCCGTGCGGGATCACTCGGGGCGGCCGATCGCCGCCATCAGCATCGCCGGGCCCGCTCCGCGCGTGCTGCGGCGGCTCGACGAACTCGGGGCCTCGGTGGCCGGGACCGCCGCCGCCCTGTCGCTGCGGCTCGGGTACGTCCGGAGCCGGCCGGCCTGACCACCCGCGAAACCGGCAAAGGAGCCGACCGTGACCTGGATCCAGGACTACCAGCCGGCGGGCGGGCTGTGGCTTTCCGCGCTGCTCGCCGCGCTCCCGATCATCGTGCTGCTGGTTTCACTCGGGGTGATCCGGTTCTCCGCGCACCTCTCCGCGGCGCTGGCGCTGGTGACGGCGCTCGGCGTCGCCCTCCTGCTCTACCGGATGCCGGCCGCGCTGGCGTTCGACTCCGCCGCGATGGGCATCGTGTTCGGCGTGTGGTCGGTGGCCTGGATCGCCTTCCACGCCGTGTACTTCCACAACGTCACCGTCGCCACCGGCCGGTTCGACGCGATCAAGCGGGTGCTCGCCGGGTTCAGCGAGGACCGGCGGCTGCAGGCGCTGCTCATCGCGTTCAGCTTCGGCGCGCTGCTCGAAGGGGTCGCCGGCGGTGGGTCGCCGATCGCGATCACCGCGGCGATGATGGCCGCGCTCGGGTTCCCGCCGGTGAAAGCCGTCGTGCTGGCGTTGCTGGCGAACACCGCGCCGGTCGCGTTCGGTGGCCTGGGCAACCCGCTGATCGTGCTCGGCCGGCTGACCGCGCCGATCCTGCACCTCAAGCAGGACCAGGCGACCGAGCTCTTCTCGGCGGCGGTCGGCCGCCAGGTCCCGCTGCTGGCGCTGATCATCCCGGCGTTCCTGGTCGTCGTCCTGGCCGGCTGGAAGCGCATGCTCGAGGTGTGGCCGGCCGTGCTGACCGCCGGGCTCGCTTTCGCGGCCATGCAGTTCGTCGCGTCCAACTACATCAGCGCCAGCCTGGTCGACGTCCTCGCCGCGCTCACCGCGATGGCCGCGCTGTGGATCCTGACCCGCTTCTGGCAGCCGGCGACGGTGTGGCGTTTCGACGGCGAGGAAGCCACCCCGGCCAAGAGCCTCGGCGCCGCCCAGGCCGAGCGCGGCGCGCTGTACGCGTGGATGCCCTACATCATCCTGATCCTGGCGATCTTCCTGTCGCGGATCGGGACGATCTTCAAAAACCTCCCCACCTGGCTCGACCTGACGAAGCTGCTGCACCAGGCCGACTGGGTCTTCGCCTGGCCGGGGCTGCACAACCACGTCGTCCAGCACCCGCCGATCACCGCGAAGAACGCGCCGTACGCGGCGACGCTGACCGTCGACTTCCTCTTCTCGCCCGGCACGGTCGCGCTGATCGCGGCGGTGATCGCCGGGTTCGCGATGGGCGGGCGGGCGAAACTGCTGCTGACGACGTACGCCAAGACGCTGCACCAGATGCGCTGGGCGCTGGCGACGATCTTCATGATCCTCGCGATCGCCTTCGTGATGAACTACTCGGGCGCGACGCAGACGCTGGGCCTGGCCCTGGCGACGACCGGCGTGGTCTTCCCGCTGTTCTCGGCCTACATCGGCTGGCTGGGCGTGTTCCTGACCGGCTCGGACGCGTCGACGAACAGCCTGTTCGGCCCGATGCAGGTGATCTCGGCGCAGCAGCTGAACCTGAACCCGATCCTGGCCGGCGCGACGAACACCTCGGGCGGCGTGATGGGCAAGATGATCTCGCCGCAGAACCTGTCGATCGGCGCGACGGCAATCGGGCAGAGCGGTAAGGAGGGATCGCTGCTGCGGCAGACGTTCCTGTGGTCGCTGCTGCTCACCGCGGTGGTCGGCGTGATTTCGCTCCTCCAGGCGACGATCCTGACGGCGCTGATCCCGTCGCCCTAGGCTGGGCGGCATGACGTCTGAAGCGCTGGCCTCGTTCGGCTACGAGCTCGGGCTCCTCAAACGCGTCCGCCGGTCGGGCTGGTGGCACGCGGGGGTCCGCGACCCGGAGTCGGTCGGCGAGCACAGCCTGCGCGCCGCCCAGCTCGCGGCGCTGCTCGCGGCGGAGGAAGGCGCGTCCCCGGAGCGGGCGGCCTTCCTCGCGCTGTGGCACGACACGCAGGAGACGCGCACGGGCGACCTCCCGCTGACGGCGGGCGACTACCTGCGCAAGCCGGAGCCGCGGCAGATCACCGCCGACCAGACGGCCTCGCTCCCCGAGCGGTCCCGGGACCTGGTTCGCGAGGCCGTCGACGAGTACGAGACGCGGAAATCCGCGGAAGCGTTGTGCGCCAAGGACGCGGACAAGCTGGAGATGCTCCTGCAGGCCCTGGAGTACCGGGACATCGGCGTCCGGCCGGTCGACGAGTGGATCGAGTCGGCGCGGAAGGGCCTCAAGACGGAGACGGCGAGGAAGGTCGCCGAGGCGGCGATGACGCTGTCCCCGCTCGCCTGGCGCGGCCGCTAACCGCGGGGCGGCATGACCATCGGGCGTCCGGTGCCGAGGCCGCCGTCCACCAGCACGGACGTCCCCGTGAGGTAGGAGAAGTCGGGCGACGCCAATGCGACCACGGCGGCGGCGATCTCCTTCGGCTCCGCCATCCTCGGCAGGCCGTGGACGTTCAGCGGGCCCCACGCCCGCTTGAACTGCGCCCACTGGTCGTCGGGGATGCCCGCCGGGCGGACGAACGCGGTGTCGGTGGTCCCCGGGTCGATGGACAGCACCCGGATTCCCTGAGCACCGTAGTCGAGCGCGGCGGCCTTCACGATGCCCTGGATCGCCCGCTTGCTGGCGGTGTACGCCGCGTGCCCGGGCCGGGTGTGCTCGGCTTGCGACGACGCGGTGCAGATGATGACGCCGCCGTTTTCGAGCAGGTGCGGGACCTCGTGCTTGATCGCGAGGAAGACCCCGCGCGCGTTGGTCCGCTGGACGTCCTCCCATTCGTCGACGCCGATTTCGTGCAGCGGCTTCGCGAGCGTGATACCCGCGTTGTTGAACGCGACGTCCAGCCGGCCCCAGCGGCGCACCACCGCGTCCACAAAGGACTCGACCTGGGCCGGCTCGCGGACGTCGGCCCGGACGTAGCACCCGCGGCCGCGCAGCTCGCGCTCCACCTCACGGCCGAGTTCGGCGCGCCGGCCACAGAACCCCACCCGGGCGCCCTGGGCCGCGAACGCGAGCGCGGCCTCCCGCCCGATGCCCGAGGTGGCGCCGGTGATCAGCACGACCTTGCCGTCGAACCGGCCCTGCACCGGAGCCGAAGCCGAAGCCGAAGCGCTCGACGCCCCGGCGAGCACGGCCGCCGCACTCGCGGCACCGCCGCCCAGGACAGCCCGCCTGGTCACAGTTTTTCCCACAGTCCCCTCCATTCGGATAGTCTAACTATCTGAAATGGATAGTATTGCTATCCGCCTGAGAGACGCCTCAGCCGGCGACCGCCGTCGCGCGGTCCAGCAGCAGCGCGCGCTCGCGGGAGTTCTCCGTCATCTCCGCGGCCCGCCGGAACTCCTGCTCGGCTTCCGCGCGGCGGCCGAGCTTCTCCAGCAGGTCGCCGCGGACGCTGGGCAGCAGGTGGTAGTCCTTCAGCGCCGGGTCGCCGGCAACCGCGTCGACCACTTCCAGGCCCGCCTCCGGCCCGTACGCCATCGCCACCGCCACCCCGCGGTTCAGCTCGATCACCGGGGACGGCTGGAGCTTCCCGAGGCCTTCGTAGAGCGCCGCGATGCGGGCCCAGTCCGTTTCCCCGGCCGTCCGCGCCCGGGCGTGGCACGCCGCGATCGCCGCCTGGGCCGAGTACGGGCCGTACGCGCCTTCGGCGATGTGCTCGGACAACGTCAGCGCCGCGAGGCCGTGCTGGATCAGGAACCGGTCCCAGCGGGCGCGGTCCTGGTCCAGCAGGAGCACCGGCTCGCCGTTCGGGCCGGTGCGGGCCGTCGCGCGCGACGCCTGCAGCTCCATCAGCGCCACCAGGCCGTGGACCTCCGACTCGCCCGGCATCAGCCCGGCGAGCACGCGGCCGAGCCGCATCGCCTCCTCGCAGAGCGCCGGCCGCATCCAGTCGTCTCCGCGCGTGGCCGAGTAGCCCTCGTTGAACACCAGGTAGATGACCTCGAGCACGGACGACAGCCGGGCGACGCGCTCGTCGCCCTCCGGCACCTCGAACGGCACCTTCGCCGCGGCGAGGGCCTTCTTCGCCCGGACGATCCGCTGGGCGATCGTCGATTCGCGGACCAGGAAGGCGCGCGCGATCTCGTCGGTGGTCAGGCCGCCGAGCATGCGCAGCGTCAGCGCCACCCGCGCCTGCGTGTTCAACACCGGGTGGCAGGCGACGAACAGCAGGCGGAGGACGTCGTCCTCGATGTGGTCGTCGAGCGCCGCGTCGAAGTCGGGCAGGACGCCGTCGCCGAGCCGCTGATCGCGCCCGACCTCCTCGAGTTTCTCCGCGTACCGCTCGTTGCGGCGGAACTGGTCGACCGCGCGGCGCTTGGCGATCGTCATCAGCCACGCGCCGGGGTTGCGGGGCACGCCGGCGTCCGGCCACTGCTCCAGCGCCGCGACCAGCGCGTCCTGCGCCAGTTCTTCGGCGAGACCGACGTCGCCGCGAGCCATCCGGGCCAGGCCCGCGATGAGGCGCGGCGACTCGATCCGCCAGACCGTTTCGACCGTTCTCCGGGCGTCCGCAACCGTCACCCGGCCATCAGACAGGGTGATCTTCCGCGGTGCAACCCACTACTCGTCGATCGGCCGGATCTCCAGCACGCCCTCGCCCGGGCCGAGGTTCGGGACCTGCTTCATCAGCTCGACGATCTCCTCGAGGGACTCGCCCTTGAGCACCCAGAACCCCGCGATCAGCTCCTTGGTCTCGGCGAACGGGCCGTCGATGACCTTCGGCTCCGCGTCGCCCTGGAACAGCACGCGCGAGCCGTCGGCGCTGGACGTGAGCCCCTCGGCGAGCTCGATCCGGCCCTCGGCGAACAGCCGCTCGTTGAACTTCGTCATCTCGGTCAGCTCTTCGGCGCTGGGCTGGAACCCGGGTGCCTCCGACTCGGGACTGGCCTTGACGATCACCAGGAACCGCATGGTCACGCCGGCCCGGCGGACTGGGCCCGCATCCGGCCCTCCATTTCGGCCACTTCCGGCGTCATGTTCTCGAAGTCCGACGCCTCGGCGACCCGCCGGATCTCGACCTCGCCGGCCTGGCCCTCGGGGTTGGGCATCCGCTTGATCCACTCGATGCACTCTTCGCGGTCCCGGCACTGCAGGATCCAGAAGCCGCCGACGAGCTCCTTGGTCTCGGCGAACGGGCCGTCGACGACCTTGGGCTCCTCGCTGCCGGAGAAGATGACGCGCGCACCCTGCGAGCTCGGGGTGAGCCCTTCGCCGGCGAGCAGGACACCGGCCTTGACCAGCTCTTCGTTGAACTTGCCCATCTCCTCGAGCAGCTCGGCGCTGGGGCCCTTGCCCGCCTCGGAGTCTTCGTTGGTCTTGACGATCACCATGAACCGCACCGCGGTCTCCCTTCGTTCGCTTCTGCCTACGCGTCGAACGGCCGGGCGCCGGATCGACAGCCGTCGCAAAAAACTTTTGGCGCGGGAAAACTAGCAGCTCAGGACCGATTCCGGGGGACAAACCGGACCGCGGATCACCGGCCGGCCGCACCGGCCGCCGCGCTCGTGCGCGGGGGCACCCGGCTAATCTGCCCGTCGTGGCGGTACTCCCCGATGATCTCTCCTCCGCGCTCGACGACGAGCTCGCCCGGCACCCCGTGGCCCGGCTGACCCAGTCCGTCGATCGCCTCAGCGCGCGCTACCGCCAGGGTGATGCGGCCACTTCGCCGATCCTCAGCTCCGAAGCCGACGTCGCCGCGTACGCCGGCTATCGCATGCCGGCCACCTACGCCGCCGTACACGCCGTCCTCGCCGAAGCCGCCCTACGCGCTCCCGGCTTCGAGCCGCGTACCCAGATCGACGTCGGCGGGGGCACCGGTGCCGCCGTGTGGGCGGCCGCGGACGTGTGGCCTTCGCTGGCCGAGTGCTCCGTGCTGGAGCAGGTCGCCGGGGCCATCGGGCTCGGCAAGCGGCTCGCCTCCGGCAGCAGCCGGGGCGCGGTTCGGAACACCGAGTGGCGGCGCGGGTTCGTCGATCCGGCGTCGCCCGCCCCCGACGCCGACCTCGTCACGCTCTCCTACGTACTCGGCGAACTGCCGGACGCCACGCGCACCGACGTCGTGCGGTGGCTGGCCGCCGAAGCCACCACGGTCGCGCTCATCGAGCCAGGCACGCCGGCCGGCTACGAACGGATCCGGGCCGCCCGGGCCGAGCTGATCGAGCTCGGCCTGCACGTGGTCGCGCCGTGTCCGCACGACGGCGCGTGCCCGATCGTGCCCGGCCGGGACTGGTGCCACTTCGCCGCGCGGCTGCCGCGCTCGGGCCTGCACCGGCGGCTGAAGGCGGGCACGCTCGGGTTCGAGGACGAGAAGTTCTCCTACGTCGTCGCGTCGCGGCTCCGGCCCGAGCCGCCGGACGCGCGGATCATCCGGCACCCGAAGAAGCACAAGGGCTGGGTGGCGCTGGACCTCTGCACGGCCGACGGGCTGAAGCCGGGGGTGGCGGTTTCGAAGAAGCAAGGCCCGCGCTACCGGGACGCCCGCGACGCCGAATGGGGCGACGGCTGGTCTTCCGCCTGACCCGGCCTACGGCATGTGGACCGTGCGGAGGAACTCCGGCAGCCGCCACGGTCGGCGGCCGCCGACGCGGACCTTGCCGGTGCCCACCGCGCGCAGCGGGGAAATCCGGCCGAACATCATCGGCACCAGGACGGCCGGGTCGAAGGTCAGGCGCGCGTCCGCCGTGCCGTCGGGTTCTTCCGCCCGCAGCTCGCCGTGCTGCAGCACCAGCATCACCGGCGCCGTGTGGTCGGACCGGAACTCCACCGCGACCCGGCGGGGCGACGGCTTGGCGTGGGCGAGCAGGCGTCCGAGGTCGTTGCGGACCATGCCGGTGAAGAACAGGTCCAGGAACATCCCCACGTGCGCCGCCTCGATCCGCCACTCCTGCCCGCTCGCGCGGGCGATGTCGTGGCCGTGGATCTCCAGCTCGTTGAGCAGGTGCGCGAACAGGCCGGGCAGCGGCACCCGGCTGCCGCCGAGCCAGTCGATCACCTTGTCCGGGCCGTACTCGCCGCCGGCGCGCAGCAGCTCGGCGACGTCCGCGCGCAACTGCTTGGCCAGCAGGCGCGGGTCACGCTCGGGGTAGGCCTCCTGCGCGACGTCGTTCATCGCCGAGACCGTCTCGATGGTGGCCTTCGCGATCTGCTCCTCCAGCTCCGGCAACGGCAGCGAGCGGCCGTCGCCGTGCACCAGGGCCGTGTAGACGTGCGCGATCCAGCCGACGTGCGCCGCCGTCTCGGCGACCGACCAGACCCCGATCGCCTTGGCGCCCGGGTCCGGCGCGTTCTCCACGATGTCCGCGAACCGCTCGCCGGTCTCCGCCAGCGCGGTCCGCACCGCCTCCCACTGTGCATTCGTCACAGACAAAACGGTAGGCGGCGGAGGCCACACCCGGTTCTTCGAAGGTGCGGTTATCTTCTGCGGGTGGCCCGGATCCTGCCCCGGTCGACCCGGTGGCGGGTCGCCCTCTTCGCCGCCCTCGCGTCGGCCGTCGTGCTCGGCTTCGGGGCGTACTGGTTCGTGAACGCGCTGCAGAGCAGCCTCGAACCCAACGCCGGCGCCCGGGCGAGCGACAAGGCCGACGCGCTGCTCGCGCTGCTGAACGCGGGCGTCGCCCCGGCCGACGTGCCGAAGCGGTACCCCAAGGGCGGCGGGTACATGATCAGCCTGCAGGCGGCCGACTGCTCGCTCGGCCGCCCGGAGAAGTTCTCCGGCAGCGAGCCGGTCCGGGTCTACGGGCCGGACTGCGTCATCGTCCAGCCGTTCGGCCTCGACGACCAGCTCTACCGCACGTCCCGGACGAAGGACCGCCACTACGCGGTCGTGTCCGCGGAGGAGCTCGACCCCGTCGGCCTCGAGACGGTGGCCACCGCGCGGCAGCTCCTCTGGGGCGGGGTGCCGGCCGCCTCGCTGTTCATCGGCGCCGTCGCCTGGTTCGCCGTGCGGCGGTCGCTGCGCGCGGTCGGGGCCATCCGCGCCGAGGTCGACGGCGTGCGCGCGACCGACCTCGGCCGCCGCGTCCCCGTGCCCGACTCCGGTGACGAGATCACCGAGCTCGCCGTCACGATGAACGAGATGCTCGCGCGGCTCGACCGGTCCGTGCAGCGGCAGAGTCAGTTCACCGCGGACGCCTCGCACGAGCTGCGCACGCCGCTGGCGTCGATGCGCACCCAGCTCGAGGTCCAGCTCGCCCACCCCGACCAGCTCGATTGGCGCCACAGCTTCGAAAACGCCGTCCTGGACGTCTCGCGGATGGAAACCCTCACCGGGGACCTGCTGCTGCTCAGCAAGCTCGACACCGGCCGGCCGGCCGGGACCACCCGGATCGCGCTCGCCGACCTCGTCACCGGGCACCTGGCCGAGCGGCTCCCTCGCGACGGCGTCGAGGTGCGCCCGGACCTCCACGACGACCCGGTGGTGCAGGGGCACGCGGGACGGCTGGAGCGCGTCCTGCGCAACCTGGTCGACAACGCCGAGCGGCACGCGGAGAGCCGGGTGACGATCACGCTCGCCGCCTCCGGCGGCCAGGCCGTGCTGACCGTGCGCGACGACGGGCCCGGCATCCCGGCCGAGGACCGCGAGCGCGTCTTCGACCGGTTCGTGCGGCTCGACGACGACCGCGCCCGCGAAGACGGCGGCTCCGGGCTCGGCCTGGCGATCGCCGGGGAGATCGCGCGGGCGCACGGCGGCACGTTGCGCGTCGCGGAGAGCACGTCCGGCGCCTGCCTGGAGCTGCGCTTGCCGCTTGCCTGAAGACCTCTTCAGCTTGCTTAAGCTCCGGTTCAGCGTGGCCGCACGAGCATCCCGCCATGCTGATCGATCTCGCGCCGTCCCCCGCGCGCACGCGCGAAACCCGCGCGATCCCCTCCGTCGTCGCCGCGGTCGCCTTCGCCGGGTATGCCGGCTGGTCGCTGCAGCGGCTGCGGACGTTCGACGCGAGCGGGTTCGACCTGGGGATCTTCGAACAGGCGGTGCGGTCCTACGCGCACGGGCACTGGCCGGTGTCGGACCTGCTCGGCGCGGACTGGCCGACCCTCGGCGACCACTTCCACCCGATCCTGGCGGTACTGGCGCCGTTCTACCTGCTCTGGCCGTCACCGGGGTGCCTGCTGGTCGCCCAGGCCCTGCTGTTCGCGCTGTCCGCGGTGCCGGTGACGCGGTGCGCGAGCCGGCTGCTCGGCGCCCGCCGGGGTGCGCTCGTGGGCGCCGGGTACGTGCTGTCGTGGGGTCTGCTGTCCGCCGTCAACTTCGACTTCCACGAGGTCTGCTTCGCCGTCCCGATGCTGGCCTTCACCACCGAGCACCTGCTGCACGAACGGTGGCGGGCCGCGGTCTGGTGCGCGCTGCCGCTGGTGCTGGTCAAGGAGGACCTGCCGCTGACGCTCGCCGCGGTCGGCGTGGTGCTGGTGCTGAACCGGCAGCGGCGGCTCGGCTGGACGGTGATCGTCTTCGGCGTCGTGACGTCCGCGCTGCTGTTCCTGGTCGTGCTGCCGGCGCTGAACCCGGCGGGCGCGTACGCGCACGGCAGCGGCTTCAACCCGTTCGGCGGGGCCATCGTCAAGGTCTCGATGCTGCTGGCCTTGCTCGCGCCGACGGCGTTCGCGGCGCTGCGGTCACCGCTGCTGCTCCTGGCGGTGCCGACGCTCCTGTGGCGGCTGGTCTCGGCGAACGACCGCTACTGGGGCCTGGGCTACCACTACAGCGCGGTGCTGATGCCGATCGTGTTCCTCGCCGGCGTGCACGGCGCCCGCCGGCTCGCCCGGTGGGTGCCGGTGTGCGCGGTGGTCGCCGGGCTGGCTTCGCTCGGCCTGCAGGCGGCGCACCTGACCGACGGCGTCTGGACGCCGGCGCAGCGGGCGGGGATCGAAGCCGTCCTGGCGCGGATCCCCGACGGCGCGACGGTGCTGGCGTCCAACCGCCTGGCCCCGCACCTGACGTCCCGCTGCACGGTGCTGTTCTTCGACGGCGTGACGGACGAGCGGCCGGAGTGGGTGGTCGTGGCTCAGCCGGAACAGTCCTGGCCGACGACACTCGCGACGAAGGCGGCGGCACTGGCGGACCTGGAGACCACGGGGTACCTGCGGGTCGACGGGACGGACGCCATCGTGCTGCTCCACCGTGAGTAGGGAACTCGCAGCGGTAACCGGCCAGTCGGGGGGCGTGCCGGCCGGTTACCGCCGCACCGAAGAAGAGGGAACCCTCCGCCAGGAATGACGCCCGGGTCCGCGCTTCACTCGATCGAGTGACGCCAGGCCCTGTCCCCAAGCGCCCCAATGTGGCGTTGGTTGCGTCAGACGCACCGAACGCCACATTGGGTGCATCTGACGCACCGAACGCCACTTTGGGGCGTTTGGGCT
>NZ_JBSGJD010000280.1:0-11851 GCF_053605405.1 Amycolatopsis sp. NPDC003861 | reverse complement strand
GGGCGCGGGTGCCGCGTCCGGGGCGGCCCGGCCGGGTGGGATCGGTGCCGCCGAAGCGGCCGCGGGACGCGGGATGGGCGGCCTCGGCGCCGGTGCCGCCGGCCGCGGCGGGGGCATGGGCCCCGGTGGTGGCCTGGGCCGCGGTCAGAAGGGCGAGGGCGACGAGGACACCGAGCACTCGCGGCCGACCTACCTGGTCGAGGGTGACCCCGACGAGGTCTTCGGCACCGACATGCGCACCGCGCCGCCGGTCATCGGCGAATAGCACGAAAAAGGGGCCCCCGGCTGGGGGCCCCTTTTCAGTAGCGGTAGAACTTCTCCGCGCGGCCCTGCCGCACCAGCTTCAGCCACTGCAGGAACGCCTTCGGGTCCCGCTTCACGCCCACGAAGTACAGTCCGAACCGGACGATCTCCAGCGCGCCGATCTTCCGCATCCCCGGCTGCGACAGCAGGTACCCGCGGTTGCGGTACGTGTAGTACCGCTTGACCTCGTTCTCCGGGTCCTGCGCGTGGAACTTGCCGCCCAGCATGGGCTTGAACTCGTCCGAGCCGTCCGGGTGCAGGTACTTCGTCTTCAGCGACGTGCCGAACGGCAGCCCCGAGCGGGCCAGCCGCCGGTGCAGCTCGACCTCGTCGCCGCGGAAGAACAGGCGCAGGTCCGGCACGCCGACGACGTCCAAAGTGGACGCCCGGAACAGCGCGCCGTTCATCAGGGACGCGATGCCCGGCAGGAAGTCCGCGCCCAGCTCGGACTGCGAACGCTTCCAGGTCAGGCCGCGGCGCAGCGGGAACGCCAGTTTGTCCGGCGCGTCGATGTTCGACACCACCGGCGAAATCTCCGCCAGATCCCGCTTTTCCGCTTCCTCCAGCAGGATCGCGAGCACGTTCTCGTCGGCCGGACGCCCGTCGTCGTCGGCCAGCCAGACCCAGTCCGCGCCCAGCGAAAGCGCGTGCAGCATGCCGAGCGCGAACCCGCCGGCGCCGCCGAGGTTCCGGTGCGACGGCAGGTACGTGTACGGCAGCGGGTAGTTCTCGACGACTTCGCGCGCGGAGTCGTCCGGCCCGTTGTCGACGACCACCAGGTGGTCGACCGGCCGGGTCTGGGCCGCGATGATCTTCAGCGAGTCCGCGAGCAGCTCGCGCCGGTGCCGCGTGACGACCACGCCGACGACCGCGCCGTCGGGCAGCTGCCGGGTCTCGCTCGCCATCATTCCCCGCCGTTCGTCGTCGCCACCGGCTCGATGCCGAAGCGCTGCAAGGTTTCCTGGCTCATGTTCTCGAAGGGGTCGCGGCCCTTGTAGGACGTCAGGACGTCCCGCAGCGAACCCTGCTGCTTGAGGTGCCCCTCGTCCATCCAGATGGCCGAGTCGCACAGCTCGAACAGGAACTCGTCCGAGTGGCTCGCGAACACCAGGATGCCGGAGCGCTTGACGAGGTCCTTGAGCCGGTCGCGCGCCTTGTTGAGGAACGCCGCGTCGACCGCGCCGATGCCCTCGTCGAGGATGAGGATCTCGGGGTCGATCGACGTGACGACCCCCAGCGCCAGCCGCACGCGCATACCGGTCGAGTACGTCCGCAGCGGCATCTGCAGGTAGTCGCCGAGCTCGGTGAACTCCGCGATGTCGTCGACCCGCTTCTCCATCTCCTTGGCGGTCATGCCGAGGAAGAGGCCGCGGATGATGATGTTCTCCTGGCCGGAGATCTCCGGGTCCATGCCGACCCCGAGGTCGAAGACCGGCGCGATCTTGCCCTCGATCCGCGACGACCCGCGGGTCGGCTCGTAGATGCCGGCGAGCAGCCGCAGCAGCGTGGACTTGCCCGCGCCGTTGTGTCCGACCAGGCCGACCCGGTCGCCTTCGCGCAGGTTCAGGGTCACGTCGTGCAGAGCCTCGATGATCGGCACCTTGGTGTCGGTACCGATCTTGCCGCCGACCTTGCCGAGGACCTTCTTCTTCATCGACCGGGTCTTCGCGTCGAAGATCGGGAAGTCGACGAAGGCGTTGTGGACGTCAATGCTGACCATGTGTCACACCCAGTAGGAGACGCGGGCACGGTAGTTGCGCATCGCGACGAGCGCGAGCGCCCAGCCGACGACGGTGATGCAGCCGACCACGATCCAGTTGCCGGCGGTGAACGTCTGGCCGAGCAGCGGCGCGCGCACCACCTGGATGAAGTGGTACAGCGGGTTGGCCGTGATGTACGGCAGCGCCCACGAGACGTTGTCCCGGGCCCCGCCCGCCATCAGCTGGTCCACCGGCCAGACGATCGGCGTGGCGTAGAACAGCAGCTGGATCAGCGAGTTGATCACCTGCGGGATGTCGCGGAACCGGGTCGAGATGATGCCCAGCAGCAGCGTGACCCAGCCCGCGTTCAGCGCGAGCAGCGCGAACCCGGGGATGGCCAGCAGGATCGACCAGTTGAGGCCGGGGTGGCAGAACGTGCCGGCGCAGGCGTCGAACGTCGGCGTGACCGGGCCCTTGGTGAGGGAGTACGGCCCGTCGAGCGAGTTGAAGAAGATGACCAGGACCACGACGTAGACGATCATGTTGTGCGCCAGCAGCAGCGTCTGCCGCCACACGGTGCGCAGCATGTACACGCTCAGCGGCGCCGGGAGCTGCTTGATCAGCCCCTCGTTCGTGATGAACGTTTCCATGCCTTCGGAGAGGCAGCCGCTGACGAAGCCCCACAGGATGAAGCCGGTGGAGAGGTAGGGCAGGAACACCTCGACGGGCGTCGCGAACAGCTGCGAGTACAGCAACCCGAGCCCGAGCGCGATGACGGCCTGGCTGATGGTGATCCAGAAGGGCCCGATCACCGAGCGGCGGTACCGCTGCTTGATGTCCTGCCAGCCGAGGTGACCCCACAGCTCGCGGGCGCGGAAACCGGCCTTGATGTCGGCGAAGGCCCGCGAGAACGTCTTGCTGTCCGACGTCGGCGGTGCGGACGTCGCTACTGGTGAGTCTGCGGCCTGAACCGTGCTGGTGGCATGCACGTGGACGAGGGTACCGATGGGATCCGGGGCGCCTTGAGAGGGCACGGGCGTCGGGCGGGACCGGGCCCGGCGGCCCACGGGATAAGGTCGGGGACGGACCGCAGCCACGCAGCGACCCGGAGGTCTCCATGTTCATGCTCGGCGAGCACCCGGTCGGTGCCGACCACCCCCCTCTCGTGATCGCCGAGATCGGGATCAACCACGAGGGCGATCCCAAGAAGGCGCACAAGATGGTCGACGATGCCGCGGACGCCGGCGTCCAGGTCGTCAAGATCCAGACCCACGTCGTCGACGACGAGATGATCCCGAACGACGTCGTGCCCGGCAACGCCGACGAGCCGATCTGGGACATGATGAACCGCGTCGCGCTCACCGCCGAGGACGAGCGCGAGATCAAGGCGCACGCCGAAGAACGCGGGCTCGTCTTCCTGTCGACGCCGTTCTCCCGCGCCGCCGCGGACAGGCTGGCCGAGCTCGACGTCGCCGGGTTCAAGATCGGCTCGGGGGAGTGCAACAACTACCCGCTGATCCGGCACGTGGCCTCGTTCGGCAAGCCCGTCATCCTCTCCACCGGGATGAACGACGTGGCCTCCATCACCCCGGCCGTCGAAATCCTGCGGGCCGCGGGCGTCGGCTTCGCGCTGCTGCACTGCACGTCGCTGTACCCGACGCCGCCGGAGCAGGTGCGCCTCGGCGCGCTCGCCGAGCTGCACGCCGCCTTCCCGGACGCCGAACTCGGACTTTCCGACCACACCACCACGATCTACCCGTGCCTGGGTGCGGTCGCGCTCGGCGCTTCGGTGCTCGAGCGGCACTTCACCTCGGACATGAGCTGGCCGGGCCCGGACATCCCGGTTTCGTCGACGCCGGCGGAGTTCAAGCAGCTCGTCGAGGGCTCGCGCCTGATCCACGCGGCGCGCGGCGGGTCGAAGCAGATCCTGGCCGAGGAACAGCCGACGATCGACTTCGCCTACGCCTGCGTCGTCACCACCAAGGACGTCGCCGAGGGCGAGGTCCTGACCACGGACAACATCTGGGTCAAGCGCCCGGGCACCGGCGAGATCAAGGCCAAGGACTACGAAAGCCTGCTCGGCCGGGCCGTCACCCGGGCGCTGCCGGCGAACACGCAGGTGAGCTGGGCGGACCTTGGCTGAGTCCGGGCGGCGTGAGGTCCTGTTCCTCACCGGGACCCGCGCCGACTTCGGGAAGCTGCGGGATGTCATGCTCGCCGTGCAGAAGAGCCCGGTGCTGTCCGCACGCATCGTCGTCACCGGCATGCACATGCTGCGCAGCTACGGCTACACGGTGCGCGAGATCGAGCTGGCCGGGCTGGAACGGCTGCACCTGATCCCGAACCAGATCGAAGACGAGCCGATGGCGCTCGTGCTGGCCAACACCGTCCAGGCGCTGGCCCGGCTGGTGCACGAGGAGCAGCCGGCCGCGATCGTCGTGCACGGCGACCGGGTCGAAGCCCTCGCCGGGGCGATCGTCGGCTCGCTCGCGAACGTGCGGGTCGTGCACATCGAAGGCGGCGAGGTCAGCGGCACGATCGACGACGTCATCCGGCACTCGCTGTCGAAGCACGCCCACGTGCACCTGGTCGCCAACGAGACGGCCCGGCGCCGGCTGCTGCAGCTCGGCGAGGAGGAGGACCGGATCTTCGTCGTCGGCAGCCCCGAGGTCGACGTCCTGACCTCGGCGCGGCTGCCCGACCTCGACGAGGTCCGGCGCCACTACGAGATCCCGTTCACCGACTACGGCCTGCTGGCCCTGCACCCGGTGACGACCGAGCGCGACCAGAACCGGCGCAACGCGGCGGCCGTGGTCGACGCCGTGCTCACGGAGGGCAACTGGGTCGTCATCGATCCGAACAACGACGAAGGCTGCCGCGAGATCAGGAGCGAGCTCGACCGGCTCGAGGGGCCGCGGTTCGTCCGCCTGCCGTCGATGCGGTTCGAGTACTTCGTCACCTTGATGAAGAACGCGGCCGTCGTGCTGGGCAACTCGAGCGCCGGCGTGCGGGAGGCGCCCGTCCTGGGGACGCCGTCGGTCACCGTCGGCACCCGGCAGCGCAACCGGGCGATGGCCCCCAGCGTGCTCTCGGTCGAGCCGGCCGCCGACGCCGTCGCGGCCGGGATCGGCAAGGCCCGCGCCATGGGCCGGTGCGAGCCGCACACCGAGTTCGGCGAGCCGGGTGCGCACCGCCGGATCATCGACCTGCTCGAAGGCGAGGAGATCTGGCGGCCTTCGCTCTACAAGGCCTTCGTGGACCGCTAGCCGGTCACGTGCTGCTCGGCCAGCACGAGGTCCGCGGCGGAGTCGATGTCGATCGCCCGCTCGACCGGCACGAACTGGGGCCGCACCTCGGGGATGAAGAACCGCTCGTGCCGGCGCAGGTCGCCGGCTCGGACGAGGTAGATGCCGCCGGTGGGCCGCAGCACGACCGGCAGCGTCTGCCGGGGTGCTTCGAGGTCGGCCCAGTCCCGGACCGGGGCGATCCCGCCGTCCGGCGTCTCCAGGCACACCTTCAGCGGGTGGTGGTCGGTCGAGCGGCACATCTGCACGACCGAGCCGGTCGGCCGGTCCGCGTGGATGTCGAGGCATTCGGCGATGTCCTCGGCCGTCCGCAGCGGCGAGGTCGGCTGGAGCAGCAGGACGAGCGTCGAATCGGGGACGCCGAGCGTGTCGAGCGCGTGCGTGACCGCGGGCAGTGTCCGGCTGGTCGCGTCCGCGAGGTGGGCGGGCCTGGCGACGGTCCGGGCGCCCTCGGCCTCGGCCGCCGCGGCGATGTCGGCGTCGTCGGTGGTGACGACGACATCGGGGATCCCGGCCGCGACGGCGGTGTACACGGTGTGCGCGACCAGCGGACGGCCCCGGAAAGGCGCCAGGTTCTTGCCCGGCAGCCCGACGGAGCCGCCCCTCGCCGGGACGATGGCCAGCGCGGTCACAGAGGACCCCTTCCGGGTGACGACAGTGGTCTGTCGGCTATTGTCCGTCTGCTCGGCTGCCCCCTGACGGCGGCCCCGGACACCGATGCCTTGGGGGAGCGATGAGTCAAACCCAGTTCGCGGGCGAAACCTCCGAGCAGCTCGCCGAGGGTGACATGCTCCGTGACCTCCTCACCGCCTACGCCCGCGGCCAGCGCGTCGAGACGATCGCGGTGGTCGGCAACGCGCCGATGACGCCGGACGCCGAGCGAGCCGCCCTGATCGACGGCAGCGACCTCGTCTTCCGCATGACGACCTTCGCGCTGGACGAACCGGACGCCGAACCCACGTACGGCCGCCGCACCGACGTCGTGGTGGTCCACCGCGGGGTCATGGTCTCGCCGTACACGTTCGCCGACTACACCTCGCGGCTGTACCTGCTCGCCGAGCCGGGCCGGCTGTTCTGGGAGCCCGAGACGCTGCCCGACTGGTGGCCCGCCGACCTGGGTTTCGTGCCGATTCCGAACCGGCAGTTCGTGCTGCCGCTGTCGAAGCTGCTGGGCCTTTCCGCGGACGAGCACGTCTGGGCCACGACCGGCACGCTGGTGACCTACCTGTGCCGTCGGCTGTTCCCGGAGGCGCTGGTGCGCCTCACCGGGGTGTCGATCATCGAACGGCCGGACCAGACCGACTTCGAGCACGCCTGGGGCAGCAAGGTCGGGGTGACCGCGGAACACCGGCTGCACGCGGAATCGAAGCTGCTGAGCACTTGGCGTGACTCCGGAAGAATCGAGATCATACAGTGAGTGACATTCGCGGAGTGGTGGTTCCACGGGCGAAAGCGCTCGCCGGCCTGGCCTGGCGACCGGTGATGGCCCGGCTCCGGCCGCGCATCGAGCAGATCGCGACCGACCGCATCCAGCCCGAACTCGACCGCCTGCACGGCCACCTCGCCGATCTGCGCCGGGACGTCGAGCACGCGACGCAGGAACTCGACGGCCACGTGAAGTGGCTCTACGACGAGCAGCGCCGCTTGGCGCCTCACCTGGCGGCGCTGGAGGCCCGTATCGCGGCCTTCGAGCGGCCGGGGTCGGTGGCCCGCTTGGCGGAACGGCTCGAGTACGCGCCCGATGAGGCTGAGGAGGTCCGCGCGGAGCACGCCCGCATCCGGGCCCGGCTGGCGGCGATCTCGAAGTACGAGGAGCGCTTGGCCCGCTTGGAGCAGGACGTCGCGGCCCGGCGCGAGGTCACCGGCTGAGTCCAGGAGCGCAAGACCCCCGGCCCTCTCCGGTGGGGTTCCGGCAAAGCCGGTGGCTGCTACGCGGTGGAAGTTGTCCACAGAGGTTGTCCACAGGCCCTCCGGTCTGTGGACAACCTCCCCTCAGAGGTACTGGCCCGTCCCCGAAATCCCCGGCCCGTGCTCCGGCCCGTGGCCCTGCCCAGCCAGCCCCGAAGGGCCGGCCGGCAGCCCGCGCCGCATCTGCTCCAGCTGGACCCGGGCCGCCATCTGCTGGGCGAACAGGGCCGTCTGGATTCCGCTGAACAGGCCTTCCAGCCAGCCGACCAGCTGCGCCTGGGCGATCCGCAGCTCCGCGTCCGACGGGGTCGAGTCGTTCGTGAACGGCCTGACCAGCCTCTCCAGCTCGTCCTGCAGCTCCGGGGCCAACGCCTTCTCGAGCTCGCGGATCGACGTCTGGTGGATCTCGCGCACGCGCGTGCGGGACGCGTCGTCCAGCGGGGCCGCCCGGACCTCCTCCAGGAGCTGCTTGATCATCGTGCCGATGCGCATCACCTTCGCCGGCTCCTCGACGAGGTCGCCCACCGACTCGGGGTGGTCGCCCTCGACGGGGGCCGCGCCCACTGGCGTGCCGTCCGGTCCGACGACCACCACGTGGGGTGAAGATTCCTGGCCCGGGTCACCCGCTGTGAAGTTCGGCTCGGTCATGTGCTCCATCCTGGCTTGCCTTCGACACGCTCCGCGACACCCACGGGGTGTCCGTCTCCGAGCGTAGCCGTAAACCGGGTTCCCGGTGGCTCTCCACCCAACCCCGGACGCACGGCGAAACCGCACGTCCGTACGGTGTCCCCATGGCGTTCGACGTCGCTCGTATCCGTGGGCTCTTTCCCGCGCTGGGTGACGGCTGGATTCACTTCGACGGCGCCGCCGGAATGCTGGTCCCGGAACAGGTCGCTTCGGCCGTTTCCACGGCGATGCGAGCCCCGGTGTCCGGGCCGGGCGGAGCGTTTCCGGCCTCACAACGCGCGGAAAGCATCGTTACCGCGGCCCGCCGGGCCGTGGCCGACCTGGTCGGGGCCGACCCGGCTGCCGTCGTGCTCGGGCCGAGCGCGCCGGTCATGCTGCGCCGGCTCGTCGACGCGCTCGCCGAGCGGTGGACCATCGGCGACGAAGTCGTCGTGTCCCGGCTCGACGAACAAGCCAACCTGGCGCCCTGGCAACGCGCCGCCAAGCGGGTCGGCGCCGTCGTGCGCTGGGGTGAGATCGACATCGAGACCTGCGAGCTGCCCGCGTGGCAGTACGAGCAGCTCGTGTCCGCGCGCACCAAGGCCGTCGCCGTCACGCTCGCGTCCGGGTCCGTCGGCACCCGGCCGGACGTGCCGACGATCATCGAGTTCGCCAAGCGGGTCGGCGCGCTCGTGGTCGTCGACGCCACCTACGCCGCGCCCTTCCTGCCGCTCGACATCAACGCCCTCGGTGCCGACGTCATGGTCGTCTCCGCGCAGGCCTGGGGCGGTCCCTCGGTGGGCGCCCTGGTCTTCCGCGACCCCGAGCTGATCGAACGGATCCCGTCGGCGTCGCTCGACCCGATGGCCCGCGGCGCCGCTCGCCTGGAGCTCGGCCCGCACGCCTACCCGCTGCTCGCCGGCCTCATCGCGTCGATCGACTACCTCTCCGGCCTCGACGACGCCGCCACCGGATCGCGCCGCGAGCGGCTGGTCACCTCGCTCGGGTCGGCGAAGTCCTACCACGCCGGGCTGCTCGCGCAGTTGTCCACGGAACTGCTGTCGCTGCGGCACATCATGGTCATCGGCAACGCCATGCGCCGCATCCCCGCGCTCGCCTTCGCCGTCGCCGGCAAGAAGGCACCCGAGGTCGCCGAGTACTTGGCAACGCAGGGCCTGTGCGCCTTCGCCGACGACGGCACGAGCGGCGTCTTCGCGTCACTCGGCGTCGGAGAAGTGGGCGGCGCCGTGCGGATCGGGCTCGCCCACTACTCCAACGTCTTCGAGATCAACCAGCTCGTGCGCGTCCTCGAAGAACTGCGTTAGGACTTCGCCGCCAGCAGCACCTTGCCGAACACGCTGCCCTCTTCGAGGATGCGGTGCGCGGTCGAGGCCTCGGCCATCGGCACGACCTGGCCGACGATCGGCTTGACCAGGCCGTCGGAAACCAGCGGCCACAGGCGCTCGCGGACGTCGGCGACGATCGCCGCCTTCTGGTCCAGCGGCCGGAAGCGCAGGCCCGCGGCGAACACCGACGCCCGCTTGCCGAGCAGCGCGCCGACGTTCAGCTCGCCCTTGACCCCGCCCTGCATGCCGATGATGACCAGCCGGCCGTCCTGCTGCAGCGCGTCGACGTTGCGGCCCAGGTAGGACGCGCCCATGTTGTCGAGGATGACGTTCGCGCCGCCGGTCTCCGCGCGGAGCACCTCGACGAAGTCCTGCTCCTTGTAGTTGATCGTGAGGTCGGCGCCGAGCTGGCGGCAGCTTTCGAGCCGGTCCGGCGAGCCCGCGGTGACGGCGACCGTCGCGCCGAGCGCCTTGCCGACCTGGATGGCGTGCGTGCCGATGCCGCCCGCCCCGCCGTGGACCAGCAACACCTCGCCTTCGGTGAGGTTGGCGTGCATGACGACGTTCGCCCACACCGTGCAGGCCACCTCGGGCAGCGCGGCCGCCGTGAGCAAGTCGATCTCACCCGGCACCGGCAGCAGCTGCCCCGCGGGGACGACCGCCTTCTCCGCGTAGCCGCCGCCGGAGAGCAGGGCGCAGACCTCGTCGCCGACGGTCCAGCCTTCGACGCCCTCGCCGAGTTCCGCGATCGTGCCGGAGCATTCGAGGCCGAGGGTTTCGCTCGCGCCGGGTGGGGGCGGGTAGTGGCCCTGGCGCTGCAGCAGATCCGCGCGGTTCACCGCGCTCGCCGCGACTTCCAGCAGCACCTCGCCGGGGCCGGGCCGCGGGTCCGCGACCTCCGCCCACTCGAGAACGTCCGGGTCACCTGGTTCACGGATGGTGATCGCGTACATGTGTCGACCGTATACCGCGGCGAAAGTTCCCGCCGAAAGGCGCATTGACGGACTTCGCATAGGGAACAAAGGTGAGCAACCATGTCACTCTTCAGAACGAAGTTCCTCCCGCCGGTGGCGATAGCCGCCGGTGCCACGCTGGTGCTCGGCCTCACCCCGGCCGCCGCCGCGAACACGGTCCCCGACGGTCCGGCCCTGGCGAAGCAGCTCGTCAAGAAGGTCGACGTCAACGGCGTCAACCGGCACCTGATCGCCCTCCAGCGCATCGCCGACACCAACGGCGGCACCCGCGCGGCGAGCACCGAGGGCCACAAGAAGTCCGCCGAGTACATCGCCACCAAGCTCGAGGCGGCCGGCTTCCAGGTCACCCGCCAGGAGTTCCCGTTCACCTACTCGGAGACGCTCGCCGAGAAGCTGACCGCGGGCGGCGCGAACGTCCCGGTCATCGCCATGGAGTACACGAAGTCGACGCCGGTCGGCGGCATCACCGCGCCGCTGTCCGTGGTCGCCGTGGACGACACCAGTGGCTGCGAGGCCACCGACTACACCGCGGACGTCGCGGGCAAGATCGCGCTGATCAAGCGCGGTGGCTGCTCGTTCGCGCAGAAGCAGCAGACGGCCGCCGCCGCGGGGGCGATCGGCGCCATCGTCTACAACAACACCGACGGCGACCTCAACGGGACCCTGGGGGGTCCGGAGAACGCCGCGATCCCGACCGGGGGCGTGACGGCGGCCGCGGGGGCGCAGCTGGCCACCCTCGGCGGGCAGAACGTGACGCTGGAGCTGCGGGCCTTCCAGGAGGCGCGGACCAGCTACAACGTCATCGCCGAGACCAAGACCGGCCGCAAGGACAACGTCGTGATGCTGGGGTCGCACCTCGACAGCGTCCCGGCCGGCCCGGGCATCAACGACAACGGCAGCGGCTCGGCGGCCCTGCTGGAGACCGCGCTGCAGCTGGGTAGCAGCCCGAAGGTCAACAACGGCGTCCGCTTCGGCTTCTGGAGCTCGGAGGAGTTCGGTCTGATCGGCTCGACCTACTACGTCGACCAGCTGACCTTCGAGCAGCAGCTCGACATCGCGCTGTACCTGAACTTCGACATGATCGGCTCGCCCAACGCCGGCTACTTCGCCTACGACGGCGACAACTCCGACGGCGTCGGCGCCGGTGCCGGCCCGTACGGCTCGGCGCAGATCGAGAAGACCTTCGTCGACTTCATGCAGGCCGCGCGCGGGGTGTCCCTCGAGGGCACCGACTTCACCGGGCGTTCGGACTACGGCGAGTTCATCGCCGTCGGCATCCCGGCCGGCGGGCTCGACACCGGTGCCGAGGTGCTGAAGACCCCGGCGCAGGCGGCGAAGTGGGGTGGCCAGGCCGGCGTCGCGTTCGACCCGTGCTACCACCAGGCCTGCGACAACCTGGGCAACATCGACCGGGTCGCGCTGGACCGCAACGCGGACGGCCTCGCCTGGGCCCTCGGCGTCTACGCGACGAGCACCGAGAGCATCAACGGTGTCCAGCCGGGCAAGGCGAAGGCGGCCAAGCAGAAGGCCGCCGAGCGCAAGGCGCAGCGGAACTTCTCGGCCCGCGCCGTCGCGGGTGACCCGCACGCCCTGACCGCCTGACCCAAGCGCCCCAATGTGGCGTTCGGTGCGTTGGACGCACCGAACGC
>NZ_JBSGJD010000279.1:0-12063 GCF_053605405.1 Amycolatopsis sp. NPDC003861 | reverse complement strand
AAACATTTTGTCACTGTATTTCAGCGTTGTGATATCCCTAGGGGGGGGGGGGGGGGGGGGCGGGCCCCCCCCCCGGGCGCACCACCCGGCTTCAGGCTCCGGCGGCGACCAGTTCTTCGGTCCTGCGGAACGCCGCGGGGGAGAGCTGGAACCAGACGAGGACCGCGCTGACGGCCTGGATGCCGGCACCCAGCACCCAGACCGCACGCAGGCCGAAGTGCGCCGCGACCAGACCGCCGGCCAGGGCGCCGAGCGGGGTCAGGCCCCAGGCGAGCGCCCGGTGACTGGTGAGCACCCGGCCCAGCAGTGGCGCCGGCGTGAAGCGCTGGCGGCTGGACTGCGAGCAGACGTTCCAGATCAGCACGGTCGCCGTCAGCGAGATCAGCACGACGCCGACCAGCGGCGGCCACGGCGGGACGACGGCGATCAGCAGCGTCACCACGGCACCGAAGCTCTGTGAGAACCGCATCGACCACGAGTAGCCGAGCCGGTCCACCACCTTCTGCACCACGAACGACGACGCGACCCACCCGACGGCGAGACAGGCGAGCAGCAGGCCGTAGCCGACCGGGCCGACGTGCAGGACCTGCGTCGCGTAGAGCACGAACATCGAGTTGCCGGCGCTCGCGGCGAACGAGCCGAGGGCGACGTTGATCGTGATCGACCGCAGCAGCGGCGTGCGCACCAGGTGCCGCAGCCCGCCGGAGAGGTCCCGCAGCGGGTGCGTCGTCGCGGCCACCACGGACTCGGACGGGATCCGGCGGGCCAGCAGCACGGCCAGGAGCGCACAGCCGGCGGCCAGCCACGAAGGCGCCCCGGCGGCGACGGCGATCAGGAACCCGGTCAGCGGCGGCACGACGAACCGCACGACGCCCTGGTCGATCACCGTGAGCCGCGCGTTGGCGTGGGCGAGCCGCTCGGGGCCGACGACATCGGGGACGAGCGCACCGCTGGCGCCATCCCCGAGCACGCGCGCCGAGGTGATGACGAAGGCGACGACCAGCAGCACGGGCAGGCTGAGCACCCCGGCGGAGACGACGGCGGCGAGCACCACGGCGGCCCCGGTCAGGACGGCGTAGGCCCAGGCCAGCACGGTGGTCCGCCGCACCCGGTCGATGAGGACCCCGGCGAACAGGGACAGCAGCAGCCACGGCGCTTCCCCGACGACGTTGATCAGCGAGACCTCGCGCGGATCGGTGGTGACGGAAACCGCCAGGAGGGGAATGGCGGCCAGCAGAAGGCCTTCGGCGGACGAACCGGACACCGCAACGGCCTGCAGCCGCACCCACCTGGACGCCATGAGCCCGAGCTTGCCGAACGAAGTCGTGAACACCAACCGATTTAGCGGCGGATGACGGGCAGAAGTTCGCGAAGCGACCGAAAGCCGGTCGACCCGACGATCCAGGTGGCGCGCATCAACCGCCGCCGAACGCTGATCACCGCCCGCGCCACGGTCATCGCCGGGGTGTTCGCGGACTACAAGGTGGGCAACGACCAGGGGGCCGCCGACGCCCCGGCCCGGACCGTGACCGTCACCACCACCGCGCCCGGACCTCCGACGGGACGGTCGGCTGGATCGGGTGCAACGACGTGCGGGAGTCCAACGACCACCCCGGTTACCTCGTCCTCGACTTCCGGCTGTTCAGCGCGGCCGGAGCCGTCAGCGGCGCACCCGGGTCGATTCGCGGACGACCAGCTCCGGGGTGAAGACCACGGCCTGCCGTTCCGGTTTCGTGTCCGATGTCTCCGCCAGCAGCAGTTCGGCGGCCGTGCGGCCGAGGCGGCGGGCCGGCTGGCGGACCGACGTCAGGGGGACTGCCGCGGCGCCCGCGAACTCGATGTCGTCGTAGCCGATGATCGCCATCTCGTCCGGGACGCGCACGCCCGCGCCGACCATCGCCTGGAGGACGCCCAGGGCGAGGAGGTCGTTCGCGCAGAAGACCGCCGTCGGCCGCGGGCTCGTGCCGAGCAGGCGGGCACCGGCGTCGCGGCCGGAAGGGACGTCGAGGCCGATCGCCTCCAGCACGGTCAGTTCCGCGCCCGAGCCGGCCAGAGCGGTGCGCAGGCCCTGCTCGCGGTCGCGGCACTGGGTGAGGATGCCCGGCCCGTTGACGAACGCGATCCGCCGGTGCCCGGTCTCCAGCAGGTGGCGCCCGCCGAGCGCGCCGCCGGCGACGTCGTCGACCGACACCGAGCTCGCCTCCGACGCCGGGGCCTTGCGGTCCACGAAGACGTACGGCGTGCCGGTGCGCCGGAAGGTCCGCAGCGCCTCGCCGGACGTCGCCACCGGGCTCAGCAGCACCCCGCGCACCCGCTGCTCGGCGAACATCGCCAGGTAGGACGCTTCCAGTTCGGACCGCTGCCCGCTGTTGCAGGTGATGATGTTGAGACCCTCGGCGTGCGCGGCCTGCTCGGCCCCGCGAGCGACGTCGACGAAGAAGGGGTTGCCGAGATCGAGCACGAGCAGCCCCATGACGCGGCTGCGCCCGGCCCGCAGCTGCCGCGCGGACTCGTCGCGCACGTACCCGAGCTCTTCGATCACCGAAAGCACGCGGCTGCGCGTGGCGGCCGCGACGACGTGCGGCCGGTTGACCACATTGGACACCGTGCCGATGGAGACGCCCGCGCGCTTGGCGACGTCCTTGATGCCGACCACCGGACCCCCTCGTTAAGACGTGCGAGCCTACCATGTTCTGAAACGTTTCAGGAGCCGATTACCGACGTTGGTCGGATGATCGCGCCGCTAGGCTCGGGCCGGGTGTGCCTGCCACGGGGAGGAGTCCGGGTGCGGATCTTCACGATCGTCCTGTCACTGGTGCTGACGTGGGTGTTGTCCGGGGCGGTCGCCTCGGCTGCGCCCATTGTGGAAGGCGATACCGACAATCCCGTGACCGCCGCGCCGGGGGTCACCCGGCCCGGTACGCCGCACTGCACCGTCACGCTCGCCGACGGCTTCCGCTCGAACGCCGCCGACGGCAGCCCGCAGTACTACGAAGGCACCCTCGCCCCGCCCAAGGCCTGCCCCGGGCCGTGGGCGAAGGTCGTCATGGACCAGACCGTCACCGTCAGCGGACGGCAGTACGACCGGATCGGCGACCTGCGGATCGGCGGCACCGAAGTCTGGTGGGGGACGACCGAGGAGCCCAGCGGCGAGGGCCGCCGCGCGATCACCTACCACTTCGACAAGGACCTGACGCCGTACTCCGCGCTGCTGCGAACCCCGCAGCCCTTCCACGGCGGCGTCGAGAACTACACCTCGCCGATCTACACCGGCGTCTACGCCCAGACCGTGACGCTCACCTACTACCAGGCCGATCCCCGGCACCCCGCGCCCGAGACACCCGCCCACGTCACCGGGTTCGGGCACGCCGACGCGACGCCCGCCGCCCCCACCGTGCACTTCACCGCCCAGGGCCTGCCGCGCAACATCACCCGCGCCTACCTCGAGGTCACGCTCGAAGGCCACGCCTGCGACGAGCAGTGGTTCGACGACGTCCCCGACGCCGTGGCCGCGAAGTACCCGGCGGCCGGCCTCTGCGGGAAGGGGCCGTACCGCGAGGCGAACTTCGCGATCGACGGGATCGCCGCCGGGAGCGCGTTCACCTTCCCGCACATCTACTCCGGCGGGATCGTGCCGCAGCTGTGGCGGCCGGTCGTCGCGATCGACACCTTCAGCCTGCACGCCGAGACCTACGACATCACGCCGTTCGCGGGGCGTTTCGTCGACGGCGGTACCCATGACCTCTCGTTCTCCTTCCCGGACATCGGCGGCGAATTCACCGTCGTCCCGACGCTACTGCTCTACACCGACAAAAACGCGACGCAGACGTCCGGCACCGTCACGCAGCACGACGTCGCGGCCACGCCGGCCCGGCAGACGACGGTCAAGGACATCGCCGGCGGCGTGAACGTCACGGTCACCGCGAAACGCCACGACGTCACGGCCGGCTACGTCGACACCTCCGCCGGTCGCGTCTATACCCGCGTCGAGCGCACCCGCGACTACCGCAACAGCGACGACGTCACCGGCGGCGGCTTCACCCAGCACGTCGTGCAGGCCGACTCGGGGCAGCAGACGTCGGTGTCCACAGTGGACGGCCGCGTCCGCTCGGCGGCCCGGCACACCTGGTCCTACCCGCTGACCACGGACGCGACCGCGAACATCACCGACGACCAGAACCTGCGGATCTCCGGCTCGGTGGACATGACGAAGATCCTCGGCGACGCCACCGGCGACGGCCGGAGCTGGCGCCCGGTGCGCGCGTCGCGGGAGTGGCTGGCGTCATCCGGGGTGCTGGCCCGCACGAACGGCGTGAACACCGAGGCCGACGGCCGCTCCAAGACGCTCTTCACCGGTACGGACGACCTCGGGCGGCCGTACCTGCACTACGTCGCGAGCGAGCACGGGCTGATCACCGAGAACCGGGAACTGCCACCGCACTGACTAGGCTGCCGCCATGGCTTCCGGTCAGGTCTCGGTCTGGGTACCGATCGTCGTGGGCATCATCGGCCTGGTCGGGGTCGTCACGGGCCAGTTGATCAACAGCCGCCGGGAAGACCGGCGGTGGGAGCGGGAAGCCGCGCGAGAGGAACTGCGGCACCGGCGAGAGGTCGAACGCCTGGCCGCCGAGCGCGCCCACGCGATCACGCTGCACTGGTCGCAGGAGCGCAAGGACGCCTACGCCGGTCTGCTCAAGGAGACCGGCGAGTACCTGAGCGCGCTGCTCGTGTGTATGGAGGCAGTGGCGCGTGGCGAAACGCCCAGTGAGTCCTTGAAACTCATGGGCGAGCATGCTCACGCGGCCGCGTCCTTCCACGCGGCGGTCGACATCCTCGCCTCGCCCCGCATCCGCGCGCTGGCCGACGATCTCGTGCAGGCCGCGGTCGGCGCGCGGATCACCGTCAGCTCCTCCACGGGCATGGACGTCCGCTCCCGGGAGGTGGCTCTGCGCGAAGCCGAGCGCGCCAGGGACGCGTTCCTGGCGGAAGTCCGCGCGGAACTCGGCGTCGACACCCCGGCCGGATAGGGTCCGGCCCGTGACCGAACCCGCCTTCGTGACCGAGACCCGGATCGCCTACGACACCGTCGCCGACTCCTACGCCGAGCAATTGCGGGACCTGCTCGACGAGAGCCCGTGGGACCGGGCGATGCTGACCACCTTCGCCGAGCTGGTCGGGAAGAGCGGCCCGGTCGGGGATCTCGGCTGCGGCCCGGGCCGGCTGACCGGGTACCTGGCCTCGCTCGGGCTGGACGTGTTCGGCGTCGACCTCTCGCCCGGCATGGTCGAGGTGGCCCGGCGGACGCACCCGGGGCTGCGGTTCGAGGTCGGTTCGCTGGCCGCCCTCGACCTCGGCGACGGCCAGCTGGCCGGGGCGGTGGCGTGGTACTCGCTGATCCACACCCCGCCGGCCGAGCTGCCGCCGGTGGTGGCGGAGCTGGCGCGGGTGCTGGCGCCCGGCGGCCGGCTGCTGACCGGGTTCCAGGTCGGCGACGAGCGCCGGCACATCACGCACGGCTACGGCCACGACGTCTCCTTCGACGCCTACCGGTTGCCGCCGGACCACGTGGCCGAGCTGTGCGTCGCCGCCGGGCTGGTCGTCGAAGCGCGGTTGGTCCGGGAGCCGCACGGTCCGTACGAGAAGACGCCGCAGGCGTACCTGCTGGCCCGCAAGCCGGCGTGAACCCCGTCTCGCTTCCCGTCACCCGATCGGGCTAGTACGGTACTGTCGGTCCCATGGGGAGTCTCCGCTCACGGGTCCTGGGCTGGGTCGGCCGGCGCTACCTCGCCCGGCAGTCGAAAAAGGGCTTCGACCTCGAAAAGATGTCGTCGATCCTGCCCGATTCGGCGCTGCTGCCGCTGAAGCGGGACGGCCTCGACCCGGTCCCCGCGATGGCCGCGCAGCGCGGCGAGGCGCCGATCGGCAAGCTCGACCTGCCGTTCGGGATGAACGCCTGGCTCGTCACCGGCTACGACGAGGCGAAGGCCGTCCTCGGAAAGGCCACCGGGTTCTCCAGCGACTTCGGCAACCTCGTCGGCAACGCCGGCGTGACCGCCGACCAGAACCCGGGCGGCCTCGGCTTCGCGGACCCGCCGGTGCACACACGGCTGCGCAAGCTGCTGACGCCGGAGTTCACCATGCGCCGGCTCGGCCGGCTGGCCCCGCGCATCGACGAGATCGTCGCCGAGCAGCTCGACGCGATGGCCGCGGCCGACGGCCCGGTCGACCTGTGGCAGGCGTTCGCGCTGCCGATCCCGTCGCTGACCATCTGCGAGCTGCTCGGGGTGTCCTATGAGGACCGTGAGGACTTCCAGCGGCTGAGCACCGCCCGGTTCGACCTCTTCGGCGGCGCGGGCGCCTCGCTCGGCGCGATGTCGGAGTCGCTGACGTACTTGCTCGACATCGTCAAAAAGCAGCGCGAACAGCCCGGGGACGGCCTGCTCGGCATGCTGATCAAGGAACACGGCGACGAGATCGACGACCGTGAGCTGGCCGGCCTGGCCGACGGCGTGCTCACCGGCGGCCTGGAGACCACGGCGAGCATGCTGGCGCTCGGCGCGCTGGTGCTGCTGCGCGACGAGAAGGCGATGGACGCCGTCCGCGGCGACGACGAGTCCGTGCACCGCTTCGTCGAGGAGCTGCTGCGCTACCTGACCGTGGTCCAGATGGCGTTCCCCCGGTTCGCCAAGGAGGACATGGAAATCGGCGGCGTGCACATCGCCGAGGGCGACATCGTGCTGGTGTCGCTGTCGGCGGCCGACCGCGACCCGAAGCTGGGCGCGGACATGGAGACGTTCGACGCGACCCGCGAGCCGACGTCGCATCTGGCGTTCAGCTACGGCATCCACCGCTGCATCGGCGCGGAGCTGGCCCGGATGGAACTGCGCACGGCCTACCCGGCGCTCGTCCGCCGCTTCCCGAACCTGCGGCTCGCGGTGCCGGAGGAGCGGCTGTCGTTCCGCAAGGTGTCCATTGTGTACGGTCTGGACGAGCTGCCGGTGCTGGTGGACTGACGCTCAGCGGACCCCGCGCGGCCGGAACTGGATGCTGATCCGCGGCCCGGCCGCCCGGGTCGTCTTCGGCACCGCGTGTTCCCACGTGCGCTGGCACGAGCCGCCCATGACGATCAGGTCGCCGTGGCCGAGGGCGTACCGGCGGAGGTCACCGCCGCCGCGGGGGCGCAGGGCGAGCTGGCGGGCGGTGCCCACCGAGAGGATCGCGACCATGGTGTCCTCGGTGCTGCCGCGGCCGATCGTGTCGCCGTGCCACGCGACGCTGTCCCGGCCGTCGCGGTAGTAGCAGAGCCCGGCGGTGCGGAACGGCTCGCCGAGTTCGCCGGCGTAGTGCTCGCTCAGCGCGGCGCGGGCTTCGGCCAGCACGGGTTGGGGGAGCGGCTCCGACTCGCCGTAGAAGCACAGCAGCCGGGGAACGTCGACGACCCGGTCGTACATCTTCCGCCGCTCCGCCTGCCACGGGACGCCGGTGGCGAGGCCGGCGAACACCTCGTCGGCGCCGGCGAGCCAGCCCGGCTGCACGTCGACCCACGCACCGGAGCCGAGTTCGGTCCGGCGGGGGGCCAGGGGGTGCAACGTGACAGGGCCGGACTCGCCGAACAGCGATGCCTGCAGGGCCGGGGTCGTCATGGGTCCGACCGTACACGATGTTCGAACAAATGTTCTACGTGAAACATCGGCCGGACCCGGCGGCGCTCAGTGCGTGACGTCGAAGACCATCTTCTGGATGCCGTTGCCGTAGGCCTCGCTCTCGACGAGCTTCAGGTTCTGCTTGTCCTTGTCGGTCTCGCTGAACAGCCGCTTGCCGGCGCCGAGCAGGACCGGGAAGACCAGCAGGTGGTAACGGTCGATCAGGCCCGCGTCGGCCAGGCCGCGGTTGAGGGTGGCGCTGCCGTTGACGATGATCGGGCCGCCGTCGGTCTCCTTCAAGGCCGCGACCTCGTCCAGGGAACGCAGGATCGTCGTCTCGCCCCAGTTGTCCACCAGGTCCGCCTCGGTGAGGGTGGTCGACACGACGTACTTCGGCATCGCGTTGTAGCCGGCGAACTCGACGGTCATGCCCGGCCAGACCGGCGCGAACGCCTCGTAGCTGACCCGGCCCATCATCAGCGCGGTGGCTTCCTCCTGCTCACTGCCCTTCATCGCGTAGGCGGCCGGGTCGAACTCGATGTCCTTGAACGTCCAGCCCGCGTTGCGGTAGCCCGGCTCCCCGCCGGGAGCCTCGACGACGCCGTCGAGCGAAACGAAGGAGGTGGAGATCAGGGTGCGCATGCGGTGCTCCTCGGAAGGTGGTCGATCTTGCTTCTGCAAGTCTGTCGAACGGGGCAAGCCGGATTCGACACCGCGTCCGGAGAAAACTTCCGACGCACCGCGCGGCCGGAAGTGGGTCTTGCCCGCCGTCGCGCGGGCTCGTACAGTCACTGGCACGCCGGATAAAGGTCTGGACCTTTTGCCGAGCCACCGCCGCCTCGAGTGACACAGGAGGTTGACGGTGCGCAGACTTCACGGTGCGGGCGTGCTCGCGGCGGCGGCGCTGGGGCTCACCCTGCTCACCCCGGTGGCGGACGCCCAGGTCGGGACCGGTCCGTGGACCGCGGACTCGCCGGGCTACTCCGAACAGGAACGCGGGTGCGGGCAGATCTCCGGGCTGACGTTCCGGCTCACCTGCTCGACCGCCGGCGGCGACCAGCGCGCGGAACGCCGCTACACCACCTACACCGGCGGCACCCACCAGTTCGAGGGCTCCTTCAAGATCACCAGCATGTCCGGCTCCCGGATCAGCCTCAAGCAGACGTTCCGGGACGGCTCGAACGCCGGGCCGTACTTCCTGCTGGCCGTCGAGAAGGGCGGCCGGATGTACGCGGTGGAAGGCGGCGCGACGCTCGGCAGCGGGGCGACCGTCGGCACGTCGGTGCGGGTCAACACGATCAACCAGGTCGGCAGCTCGCACAAGGTGTACCTCAACGGCTCGCTGAAGCAGACGATCTCGAGCCCGGCCGGCAGCTACTACGACAAGTTCGGCAGCTACCGCACGGGCAGCGGCGCCGGGCCGATCACGGTCCAGTGGAGCGGCGTCAAGTTCTGGCACAAGTGACGTCTCCGGCGGCGTCCCCGGGTCACGCCGGGGGCGCCGCCCAGGCTTCGGGGTCGTCCCAGGCGGACAGCCGCCGCCGGCTGGTGAACCGGCGGTGCGCGCCGGTCAGGGGGTCGTCGAAGTCGAGCACCTTGGCCAGCAGCTGCAGCGGTTTCGTGAAGTCGCCCAGGGGTTTCTCGCGCAGCACCGGGTAGAAGTCGTCGCCGAGGATCGGGACGCCGAGGCCGCTCAGGTGCACGCGCAGCTGGTGCGTCCGGCCGGTCGACGGGACCAGCCGGTACCGGCCCCGGCCGGAGCGGTGTTCGAGCAGCTCGACGTACGTCTCGGCGTTCGGCTCGCCCGGCACCTCCCGGGCGGCCAGGACCCCGCGGTCCTTGACGATCCGGCTGCGGACGGTGCGGGGGAGGGCCAGGGCCGGGTCGTACGGCGCGATCGCCTCGTACTCCTTGTGCACCCGGCGGTCGCGGAACAGCGTCTGGTACTTGCCGCGCAGCTCGGGCGTGATCACGAACATCACCAGCCCCGCCGTGACGCGATCCAGCCGGTGGGCGGGGGACAGGTGCGGCAGCCCGAGGTCGCGGCGCAGCCGCACCAGCGCCGTCTCCAGGATGTGCTGCCCGCGCGGGATCGTCGCCAGGAAGTGCGGCTTGTCGACGACCAGCAGGTGCTCGTCGCGGTGCACGACGTCGATCGCGAAGGGCACCGGCACCTCGTCGGGGAGGTCCCGGTGGAACCAGATGAACGAGCCCGGCGCGTACGGCGTGTCGATGCCGAGCGGCCCGTCGGTGCCGTGGATGCGCTCTTCGCGCAGCATCTGCTCGATGCGGTCGGGCGCGACGCGCGGCAGCCGGTCGACGAGGTGCGCCAGCAGGGTCGGCCACTCGCCGTCGGGCAGTTTCAGCCGGGCGGGGTCCAGCCCGTGGCGGGGCGGGATCGGCGGGCGGAGCTTGCGTCTCATCGCCCCCGACTGTAACTAACCCTCGGACGGCGTCCGGTAGCGCGCGAGGTAGCGGGCGGTCACCTCGGCGTTCTTCGCTTCGGCGGCCTCGGCGCGGAGGCGGCGCCCGGTGTTGTGCGGGAAGCCCTGCCGGCCGAGCCGGTGCTCGACGCTCTCCTCCATGTACGCGCACGAATAGAAGTACGCGACCAGGGCGGCCATCAGGACCAGCGAGAGCCGTAGCCAGATCGACCCGGGCAGGAGCAGCCACACGGCGCACAGCGGCGCGATGCCGATCGACCGCTGGAGCACGAACCGGGCCCGCCAGTGCTTCGACGTCGCGTCGTGCAACGCCCAGTCGTTGTAGCGCTCGGGGAGCCGCACGCCCACGGCGTAGCCGAACCAGCGAAGCACACTCGGTCGTTCCATGAGTCTGATAGTACCCTAATGCTTAGGGCGCTAATCATTAGCGCGATCGACGACACAGTAGGATCGGGGCCATGATCGACCTGGGTGAGGACCCCCTGAAGCTGGACCGGCAGGTGTGCTTCGCGCTGTCGGTGGCTTCGCGCAGCGTGATCGCCATCTACCGGCCGCTGCTCGAGCCGTACGGCCTGACCCATCCGCAGTACCTGGTGATGCTCGCGCTGTGGGAGCGGTCGCCGCGCTCGGTGAAGGACCTCGGTGCGGCGCTGCGGCACGAACCCGCAACGCTGTCGCCGCTGCTCAAACGGCTGGAGGCGCTCGGGTACGTCACGCGCACCCGCAATCGTTCGGACGAGCGGCAGCTGACGGTCGAGCTGACCGAGACAGGCCGGGCGCTCCGGGCCGAGGCGGAGAAGATCCCGTACAAGGTGGTCGAGACGCTCGGGATGGACGTCGCCGAGCTGGAAGCCCTGCACGCCGCGCTGACCCGCGTCATCGACGCGACCGCCTGAGGAATTCCCGGCCGCCCGGCGCGTTGCTCCCGGAGAGCCTTCCGGGAGGAATCTTGCTGAAGATCAGGCTGGGTGTCGCCCCCGCGGCCGGGACCGGGCCGGCGGAGTTCGCCGGACTGGCGGCCCGGCTGGAGGACGCGGGCGTCGATTCGCTGTGGCTGTCGGAGCTGGTCTACTCGCCCGAGGTCGACCCGATGATCGGCATGGCGCACGCGCTGGCGCGGACGTCGAAGCTGAAGGTCGGCACCGGGGTCGCGATCCTGCCGGGCCGGCACCCGGTGCTGGTCGCCAAGCAGCTGCTCACGCTCGCCGGGCTCGCGCCCAAGCGGGTACTGCCGGTGTTCGGCCTCCGGCCGGCCCGCGCGGCCGAAGCCGGCCTGTTCCCGGTGCCGCCGGGCCGCCGCGCCGCGGTGTTCGACGAATCGCTCGTCCTCCTGCGCCGGCTGCTGGAAGACGACGAGGTTTCCTTCGACAGCGAGTTCTTCCAGGTCGACGGCGTCCGCCTCGGCCCGAAACCGGCGAAGCGACTCGACGTCTGGCTGGGCGGATCGGCCCCGGCGGCGCTGCGCCGCACGGGCCGCCTCGCGGACGGCTGGCTCGGCAGTTTCCACACACCCGCCCAGGCGCGTGATGCCCGGATCGCGATCCAGCGGGCGGCGGCGGAGGCCGGACGCGAGATCGAGGAGGACCACTTCGGGCTCAGCCTGGCCGTCGCGGACCGGGGCATCCCGGACGAACTCGGGGCGGTGGCGGCCCGCCGCAGCCCCGGCGTCCCGCTGACGGACCTGGTGGCGACGAGCTGGCCGGAAGCCCGCCGGCTGGTGGAGCAGCACATCGAGGCCGGGCTGTCGAAGTTCGTGATCCGGCCCGCACACGCCGATTTCGACGGGTTCCTGGAGAAGTTCCAGGCGGAACTGGTGCCGCTGCAGAACTAGACGAGTAAGTCCTAAGGCCGGGTGGTGTCTGGAGACAGGCGAAGGGTGTTCAAGATCAGTTTGTGACGACCGACCTGAACACCCTTCTCACCGCACTCTACGTCAAGATCGACGACCATCTGGGCAGGCCCGCCCGGACCGGACG
>NZ_JBSGJD010000278.1:0-12129 GCF_053605405.1 Amycolatopsis sp. NPDC003861 | reverse complement strand
GGCGGCTGAACTCGACGAACGTCCCCGGCGTCGCCATCACGGTGACGCCGCCGGCCAGCGCCAGGTCGCATTCGCCCTGGCGCAGCGCTTGCGCGGCGAGGTGCAGCGCGACCAGCGACGACGAGCACGCCGTGTCGACGGTCAGCGCCGAACCCTCGAACCCGAACAGGTACGCCAGCCGGCCGGAGACGACGCTCGCCGCGTTGCCGGTGCCGAGGTAGCCCTCGACGTCCTCGGCCGAGGAGCGCAGCAGGGTCAGGTAGTCCTGGCCGTTGGAGCCGACGAACACGCCGGTCCGGCTGCCGCGCAGGGCCGCCGGGTCGATCCCGGCGCGTTCGAAGACTTCCCACGAGGTCTCCAGCAGCAGCCGCTGCTGGGGGTCCATGGCCAGGGCCTCCCGCGGCGAGATCCCGAAGAACCCGGCGTCGAAGAGGTCGGCGTCGTGCAGGAAGGCGCCTTCGCGGGCGTAGGTCGTGCCCGGGCGATTGGCGTCGTCGAACAGCGTCGCGGTGTCCCAGCCGCGGTTGGCGGGGAACGCCGAGACGGCGTCCCCGCCGCGGGCCACCAGGTCCCACAGCCCTTCCGGCGAGCGCACGCCGCCGGGGAACCGGCAGGCCATCGCGACGATGGCGATCGGCTCGGTCGCGGCCTCGACGAGCTGCCGGTTCTGCCGCCGCAGCCGCTCGGCCTCCTTGACGGAGGCGCGCAGCGCGTCGAGCACCTTCTCGGGCGTGGCCATGGTTCAGCTCCAGGAGTGGGTCATCGGGAATCGGTACCGTCGAGGGCCAGCCGCACCAGCGCTTCGGCGTCGAGGTCGTCGACGGTGCCGGTGGCGGCCTCGCCGTCGTCGAGGCCGGCCAGCTCCAGCAGGGCGGACATCAGCCCGGCGTCGCGGAAGCGGGCCAGCGGCACGGTGGCGAGGGCCTCCCGGATGCGGGCTTCCTCGGGATCGGCCGCGCGCTCGGGCCGCAGGACGCCGAGGAGGTGCCGGGCGAGCGCCGCCGGGGTCGGGTGGTCGAAGACGACCGTCGCGGGCAGGGGCACGCCGGCCGCCGCGGCGAGGCGGTTGCGGAACTCGACCGAGGTCAGGGAGTCGAAGCCCAGCTCGGTGAACGGGCGCGCGGCGGGGACGGCGTCGGCCCCGCGGTGCCCCAGCGCGGCCGCCGCCTCGGTGCGGACCAGGGTGAGCAGCGTCCGTTCGGCGTCCGGTCCGGTGAGCTGCTCGCGCAGGTCGGTGGCGGGGATCTCGGCTTCCCGGACCGTGCGCACTGCCGGCACGCCGAGCAGCAGGGCGCTCTGGCGGGCGGAGGTGAAGGCGGGCACGAACCGCGTCCAGTCGACGTCGGCGAGGGTCAGCGTGGTCTCCCCGCGCCCGACCGCACCGGCCATGGCCCGCACGGCGAGGGCGGGCCGCAGGGGGGTGAGACCGCGGCGGCGGAGGTAGTCCTCGGCGTCGTGGTCGGCGGCCATGCCGCCGTCGGCCCACGGGCCCCAGGCGAGCGCGGTCGCGGCCAGCCCGCGGCGACGGCGGTGTTCGGCGAGCGCGTCGAGGTGGGCGTTGGCCGCGGCGTAGGCGGTTTGGCGGCCGCTGCCCCAGACGCCGGCGATCGAGGAGAACAGGACGAACGCGTCGAGTTCGGTGTCGCCGAGCAGTGTGTCGAGGTTGTCGGCGCCGGCGACCTTGGCTTCCAGGATTTCCGCGAAGGCTGCGAGGTCCGGGTCGTCGAGGGGCGTCGCTCCCCCGGCGCCGGCGGCGTGGACGACGGCGGTCAGGTCATCGCGCAGGTCGTCGAGCAGGGTGGCGAGCGCGGCGCGGTCGGCGACGTCGCAAGCGGCGATGGTGACTTCGGCGCCCAGGCCGGTGAGCTCGGTCGCGAGGTCTTCCGCGCCGGGCGCTTGGGCGCCGCGGCGGCTGGTGAGGACGATCCGGTCGGCGCCCGCGGTGGCGAGCCAGCGGGCGACGTGCGCGCCGAGGGCACCGGTGCCGCCGGTGACGAGCACCGTGCCGCGGGGTCGCCACGGCTGTCCGGTGAGTGCGCCGGTGACGGGGACGAGACGGCGGGCGAACCGGCCGTCCGCACGGAGGGCGACCTGGTCTTCGGCGGGGTCGGCGAGGGCCTGGATCAGGAGTTCGCCGAGACCGTCGGTGACGGCTTCGGGCAGGTCGATCAAGCCGCCCCACGTGTGGGGGCGGTCGAGGGCTGCGGTCCGGCCGAGCCCCCAGACCTGGGCCTGCACGGCGTCCGGCGCCTGATCGCCGATGGACACCGCGCCGCGGGTGACCGTCCACACCGGAACGTCCGGCACCGCGCGGAGCAGCTCGAGCGTGGCCGCCACTCCGGGCGGGACGACCGCGTCCGGGCCGCAGGTCAGCGCCAGCAGGGACAAGACCGCGTCCGCGGTCCGGGCCGCCTCGGCGAGTTCGCCGGGGGTCGGGTTGTCGAGCCGCGTGCATGCGACGTCGTGCGCGATGAGGGCTGCGGCGACCGCGTCACCCAGGAGGGATTCACCCGCCGGGACGACCAGGAGCCAGTGGCCCGAAAGCGTCGCGGCCGTGGAGCGGGCCGGTTCCCAGGACACCCGGTAGCGCCATCCGTCCACAACGGACCGCTCGCCGCTCTGCCGCCGCCAGGAGGACAACGCCGGGAGCAGTGCCGTCAGGGACGCACGCTGGTCCTCGTCGATCGCCAGCGCTCCCGCGAGCTCGCCGACGTCCTCGCGCTCGACCGCCGACCAGAACGCCGTGTCCGCCGCGGGCGCCGCCGGCTCCAGCCAGTAGTGCTCGTGCTGGAAGGCGTACGTCGGCAGGTCCACGCGTCCGGCGGCCCCGAAGACCGCGCCCAGGTCGGCCGGCGCACCGTTGGCGAACAGCGTCGACAACGCCGTCAGCGCCGCCTCGCCGTCCGGCCGGTCGCGCCGCAGGGACGGGACCACCACGGCCTCCGGCACGCTGTCACGCACCATCGAGCTGAGGACGCCGTCCGGGCCCAGCTCCAGGAAGACGTCCACCCCGGCACTGTCCAAAGTGGATACGCCGTCGGCGAAGCGGACCGCTTCGCGGACGTGGCGGACCCAGTAGTCCGCCGTGAACGGCTCGGCGATAGCACCGCTCACATTCGAGAGCACCGGTATCTCCGCCGGGTGGTACGTGATCTTGTCGGCGGCCGCGCGGAACTCGTCGAGCATCGGGTCCAGGTGCGGCGAGTGGAACGCGTGGCTGACACTGAGCCGCTTGGTCCGGACCCCCCGGTCCGCGAACACCGCGGCGACGGCCAGGACGTCCGGTTCGTCGCCCGAGACGACCACCGAGGCCGGGCCGTTGACGGCGGCGATCGCCACCCGGCCGGTCAGCAGCGGGCGGACGTCGGACTCCGGCGCCGCGATCGACACCATCGCGCCGCCCTTCGGCAGCGCCTGCATCAGCGCCGCGCGGGCCGACACGAGCAGGCACGCGTCTTCCAGGGAGAACACCCCGGCGACGTGCGCCGCGGCCAGCTCGCCGATCGAGTGCCCGGCGACGAACGACGGCCGGACGCCCCACGATTCGAACAGCCGGTACAGCGCGACCTCGACGGCGAACAGCGCGGGCTGGGTGAACCCGGTTTCGTCCAGGCCCGGCGCGTCGCCGAACACGACGTCCCGCACCGGCACGGCGAACTCGGCGCAGATCTCGTCGAACGCCTCCGCGTACACCGGGTACCGGTCGTACAGCTCGCGGCCCATGCCGACCCGCTGCGCACCCTGGCCGGTGAACAGCACCGCCAGCTTGCCCGGCGACGCCGTACCGCGGACGACCCCGGGCGCCGCTTCCCCGGCGGCCAGCGCGTCCAGCCCGGCGAGCAACTCGGCTCTATCGCGGCCGAGCACGACCGCGCGCTCGTCGAACCGGGCGCGGGTGAGCAGCGCTCCGGCGACCGCCGCCGGAGCGGCGTCCACCGCGGCCAGCTTGCGGGCCTGGGCTCGCAGCGCCGGTTCGCCCTTCGCCGACAACGCCCAGGCGACCACGGGCGGCTCCGGCGGCGCCACCGCGGCCGGAGCCGGTTCGGCGGGCAGTTCGAGGATGGCGTGCGCGTTGGTGCCGGAGATGCCGAACGCCGAGACGCCGGCCCGGCGCGGGCGATCCACCGACGGCCACGGACGCTGCTCGGTGAGCAGCTCGACCGCCCCCGACGCCCAGTCCACCCGGGTCGACGGCGCGTCGACGTGCAGCGTCTTCGGCAGCACGCCGTGGCGCATGGCCAGCACCATCTTGATCACCCCGGCGACGCCCGCGGCCGACTGCGTGTGCCCGAGGTTCGACTTCAGCGAGCCGAGCCACAGCGGCGTCGACCGGTCCTGGCCGTAGGTCGCCAGCACCGCCTGCGCCTCGATCGGATCACCCAGGGTGGTGCCGGTGCCGTGGGCCTCGACGACGTCCACATCGGACGGTGTCAGGCCCGCGTTCGCCAGCGCCGCGCGGATCACGCGCTGCTGCGACGGCCCGTTCGGCGCGGTCAGGCCGTTCGACGCGCCGTCGGAGTTGACCGCCGAGCCGCGCAGGAGCGCCAGGACTTCGTGGCCGTTGCGCCGCGCGTCCGACAGCCGTTCGAGGACGACCATGCCGGCGCCTTCGCTCCAGCCGGTGCCGTCGGCGGCATCCGCGAAGGCCTTGCAGCGGCCGTCCGCGGACAGGCCGCGCTGACGGCTGAACTCGACGAAGATGTCGGGCGTGCCGAGGATCGCGACGCCGCCGGCCAGCGCCAGGTCGCATTCGCCCGCCCGCAGCGCCTGCCCGGCCAGGTGCAGCGCGACCAGCGACGACGAGCACGCCGTGTCCACGGTGACCGCGGACCCCTCCAGCCCCAGGTGGTAGGCGACCCGGCCGGACAGCACGCTGCCCGCGTTGCCGGTGAGGAGGTGCCCCTCGACGCCGTCCGCGGCCGGCGCTCCGGCCGCGTACCCGGAGTGGGCGGCGCCGATGAACACGCCGGTGTTGCTGCCGCGCAGCGTGCCCGGGTCGACGCCCGCTCGTTCGATGGCCTCCCACGAGACTTCCAGGAGCAGCCGCTGCTGCGGGTCCATGGCCAGGGCTTCGCGCGGCGAGATGCCGAAGAAGGCGGCGTCGAACTGGGCCGCGCCGGGCAGGAAACCGCCGCCGGTGGCGTAGAACGTGCCCGGGTGCGCCGGGTCCGGGTGGTAGAGCTCGTCGACGGGCCAGCCGCGGTCGGCCGGGAAGCCACCGATGGCGTCGCGGCCCTCGGCGACCAGCCGCCACAGGGCGTCGGCCGAATCGACCTCACCGGGGAAGCGGCAGCTCATCGCGACGATCGCGATCGGGTCGTCGTCCGGGACGCGGGCCGCGGGCAGCACCGGAGTCGCCGCGGTTTCGGTGCCCGCCAGCAGGAATTCGGCCAGCGCCGCGGGGTTCGGGTAGTCGAAGACGAGGGTGGCGGGCAGCGTGCGGCCGGTCGCGGTGGCGAGCCGGTTGCGCAGTTCGACCGCGGTCAGCGAGTCGAAGCCGGCGTCCTTGAACGCCCTCGCCGGGTCGACTGTGTCGGGGCTCGCGTGCCCGAGTACGGCCGCGACGTGCTTGCGGACCAGGTCCAGGACCTTCCCGCGGGCTTCTTCGGGGTTGTCCCAGCTGTCGCTGGCGACGGCCGCGCGGCGGACCGGCGCGCGCACGAGGCCGCGCCACAGCGGGGCGAGGTCGTCGGCCGCGCGGAGGGCAGCGAAGTCGAGGCGCATCGGCACGGCGACCGGCCGGCCGAGCCCGATGGCGGCGTCCAGTGCGGCGAGTGCGTCCTCAGTGGACAGTGGCCGGATGCCGGCGCGCCCGATGCGGTCGCGGTCGCGCTCGCCGAGCTTGCCGGTCATCGCGCTGCCGAGCGCCCACTGGCCCCAGGCGAGGGAAACCGCGGGCAGGCCTTGGGACCGCCGCTGCACGGCGAAGGCGTCCAGGGCGCTGTTCGCGGCGGCGTACCCGCTTTGGCCGGCCGCGCCGACGAGGCCGGCGACCGAGGAGAACAGGAGGAACCAGGCCAGGTCGTGGTCCCGGGTCAGCCTGCCGAGCGCCGACGCGCCGTCCACTTTGGCGCGAAGCACCGAGGCCACCCGGGCCGGTGTCTGCGCTTCGAGCACGCCGTCGTCGAGGATCCCGGCGGCGTGCACCACCCCGATCAGCGGCGTCTCGGCGGGGATCCCCCGCAGCACGTCCGCCGCGAAGCCGGGCTCGGCCACGTCGCCGGCGACCACGATCGCCTCGGCGCCGAGCGCGGTCAGTTCTTCGCACAGCCCGGCGGCGCCGGGCGCGTCCGGTCCCCGCCGGCTCACCAGCACCAGCCGCCGGACACCCGGGCGGCGGGCGAGGTGCCGGGCCACGGCGGCGCCGAGCGTGCCGGTGCCGCCGGTGACGAGCACGGTGCCGGCCGGTTCCGGACGCGGCAGCGTGAGCACGTTCTTGCCGACGTGCTTGGCCTGGCTGACGAACCGGAAGGCGTCGGCCGCCCGGCCGAGCTCCCAGGCCCGCAGCGGCAACGGCGTCAGCTCGCCGCGGCCGAAGGCGGCCAGGAGGTCGGCGAGGATGGCCGCGATCCGGTCCGGGCCGGGATCGCCGAGGTCGAAGGTGTGGTGCCCCTCGCGGATGTCCGTCTTGCCCAGTTCGACGAACTGGCCGCCGGGGGCGAGCAGTTCGCGGGAGGCGTCGATGAACGGGCCGGTCAGGGAGTTCAGGACGACGTCGACGTTCGGGAACCGGTCGCGGAAGTCCAGGGTGCGGGAGCTGGCCAGGTGGGTGTCGTCGAGGCCGAGTCCGCGCAGCACGGCGTGCTTGCCTTCGCTCGCCGTCGCGAAGACTTCGGCGCCCTTCCAGCGGGCGAGCTGCACGGCGGCCATGCCGACGCCGCCCGCGGCCGCGTGGATGAGCACCGACTGGCCCGATTGCAGTTCGCCGAGGTCGAAGAGGCCGTAGTAGGCGGTGACGAAGGCGACCGGGACGGTGGCCGCTTCGGGGAACGTCCACCCGGCGGGGATCGGCGCCAGCCGGCGGGCGTCGGCGACGGCGCGCGGCGCGAAGGCGTCGTCGACCAGGCCGAACACGCGATCGCCCGGGGTGAGGTGGGTGACTCCGGTGCCCACCTCGACGACCACGCCCGCCGCTTCGGAGCCGAGGCGGGCTTCGGGGTCGGGGTACATGCCGAGGGAGATGAGGACGTCGCGGAAGTTCAGGCCGGCCGCGCGGACCTCGATGCGGACGTCGTTTCCGCCCAGAGGGGCTTCGGGAGCTTGGGTGACGGCAAGGCCGTCGGTGGTGCCGGTGCCGGTGGTGGTCAGCCGCCAGTGGTCGCCCGTGGGGGTCAGCGGCAGGCCGGTCGCGCGGACCAGCCGGGGCGCTTTCGCGGTGCCTTCCCTGAGCGCCAGCTGGGGCTCACCATAGGTGTCCACTGTGGACAGCAGGGTTTGGGAGCGCGGGTCGTCGTCGACGTCGACGAGCAGGAACCGGCCGGGGTGTTCGGACTGCGCGGACCGGACCAGGCCCCCGCCTGCCGCGGCCGCGAGGTCGCCGTCGGCCGCGCCCCGGGTGACGACGACGAGCCGGCCCGGCCGGTTTTCGGCGAGCCAGGCCTGGAGGGTTTCCAGGACGTGGGCGGTGGTCTCGTGGACGTCACCGCCGGTGACCGGAGCGAAGACGAGGTCCTCGCGCGGCGCGGCGGGATCGGCGGCGACCTCGGTCCAGGCCGGTTCGAAGAGCGTGTCGGGGACGCTCGCGGCCGCGGGGGCGACCGGCCGCAGGAGCAGCTCGCCGACCGTGACGACGGGCGCACCGGTGGCGTCCCAGGCGGTGAGGGTGACGGCGTTCTGCCCTGCCGGGGCCAGCCGGACGCGCAGTTCGGTGGCGCCGGTGGCGTGGACGGCGGCCCGGGTGAAGGAGAAGGGGACGCGGGGGGTGCCGTCGTCGGGGGTGACGACGCCGAGGCCGAGCGGATGCAGGGCGGCGTCGAGCAGGGCGGGGTGGAGGGCGAAGCCGGCGGGCTCGAAGGGTTCGGGGAGAGCGACTTCGGCGAAGAGTGCGGTGCCGTCGCGCCAGACGCGGGTCAGGCCGCCGAAGGCTTCGCCGTAGTCGAAGCCCATCGCGGCGAGCCGCGGGTAGAGCGGGTCGAGGTCGACCGGCTCGGCACCGGCGGGCGGCCACTGCGAGAGGCGCACGCCGGCCTCGCCCGGCTCGGCGACTCCTGCCCGGGGCAGCGCCGCGCGGCTGACGCTGCCGGTCGCGTGGCGGGTCCACTCCGCGTCCGCACCGGCCGGGCGGGAGGAGACCGTGATCGGGCGGCGGCCGGCCGGGTCTTCGTGACCGGCCGTGACCTGGACCGTCACCGCGCCCTGGGCGGGCAGCACCAAGGGTGCCGCGAACGTCAGTTCGTCCACCACGTCGCAACCCACCTGGTCGCCCGCCTGGATCGCCAGTTCGAGGAGCGCCGTGCCGGGGAGCAGGACCGTTCCGGACAGCGCGTGCCCGGCCAGCCACGGGTGCGTCTCCAAGGACAGCCGTCCACTGAGGACCGTCCCCTCGTCGCCCGCCAGCTCGACCGCCGCGGCCAGGAGCGGGTGCTCGAGCGATCCCACGCCCGCCGCGCCGAGGTCGCCTCGGGCGGCGCCCGGGCGGGGCCAGTAGCGTTCGCGCTGGAATGGGTAGGTCGGGAGGTCGATGCGGCGGCCGCCCGGGAAGAACGTGGCCCAGTCGACGTCGACACCGTGGACGTGAGCAGTGCTCACCGCCGAGAGCAGTGCTCTCTCTTCGGAGCGGTTGCGTCGGAGGGCCGGGACGGCGGTGCCGTCGATCAGGGCGCTGAGGACGCCGTCGGGACCCAGTTCGAGGAAGACGCCGACACCGGCGGCCTGCAGGGTCGCGACACCGTCGGCGAAGCGGACCGCCTCCCGGGCGTGGCGCACCCAGTACTCCGCCGAGAACGCCGAAGCGAGAGCACCGCTCACATTCGAGAGCACCGGTATTTCCGCGGGGTGGTACGTCAGGGTTTCGGCGACCGCGCGGAACGCGGACAGCATCGGGTCCATCAGCGGTGAGTGGAACGCGTGGCTCACGGCGAGCCGGCGCGTCTTGACGCCGTCCGCGGCGAACCCCGCGGCGATGTCGAGCACCACGGCGGCCACCCCGGAGATCACCACCGACGAGGGGCCGTTCACCGCCGCGATGGCGACGCCGTCGCAACCGTCCACTGCGGACAGGACGTCGGCTTCGGACGCCGCGATCGCCACCATCGCGCCGCCGCCGGGCAGGGCCTGCATCAGCGACGCCCGGGCGGCGACCAGGCGGCAGGCGTCCTCGAGCGAAAGCACCCCGGCGACGTGGGCGGCCGAAATTTCGCCGATCGAGTGGCCGGCCACGAAATCCGGCCGCACCCCCCACGACGAAACCAGCCGGAACAACGCGACCTCGATCGCGAACAACGCGGGCTGGGTGTGTTCCGTCCGGTCGAGGAGGTCCTGGTCGTCGAAGGCCTCACGCAGCTCCGGACCGAAGTGCGCGAGCACCGCGTCGAACGCCGCCGCGAAGACCGGGAACCGCTCGTACAGCTCGCGGCCCATGCCGGCCCGCTGGGCGCCCTGGCCGGTGAACAGCACGGCCAGCAACGCGTCCGGATCGGCCTTGCCGGTGACGACGTCGTCGCCGAGCAGCACCGCACGGTGGTCGAGCCGCCCCCGGGTGGTGGCCAGCGAATACCCGACGTCCGCCGGGTTCGCGTCCAGCGAGCGGACCTGCGCGGTCAACGCGGCGAGGGCCTCCGGATCACGGGCGGACAGCGCCCACGGCAGCAACGCGTGGGCCGGCGCAGGAGAAGGCTCCGGTGCGACGGCCGGGGCCTGTTCCAGAATCGCGTGCACGTTGGTGCCGCTGACGCCGAAAGCCGAGACGCCGGCCCGGCGCGGGCGATCGACCGCAGGCCAGTCGCGCGCCTCGGTGAGCAGGGAGACCGCACCCGTCGTCCAGTCCACTTGGGACGATGGGGTGTCGACGTGCAACGTGCGCGGCAGGAGGCCGTGCCGCAGGGCGAGGACCGTCTTGATCACACCGGCCATTCCGGCCGCGGCCTGCGTGTGGCCCAGGTTCGACTTCACCGAGCCGAGCCACAGCGGCGTGGCACGATCCTGCCCGTAGGTGGCCAGCAGCGCCTGGGCCTCGATCGGGTCGCCCAGCCGCGTTCCGGTGCCGTGTGCCTCGACGGCGTCGACGTCCGAAGTGGACAGACCGGCGTTGGCCAGCGCGGCCCGGATCACCCGCTGCTGCGAGGGGCCGTTCGGTGCGCTCAGGCCGTTCGACGCGCCGTCCTGGTTGACCGCCGAACCGCGGACCACGGCGAGCACCGGGTGGCCGTTGCGCTGGGCGTCCGACAGCCGTTCCAGCAGGATGAGGCCGGCGCCTTCGCCCCAGCCGGTGCCGTCGGCGGCGTCGGCGAACGCCTTGACCCGGCCGTCCGCGGCCAGGCCGCGCTGGCGCGCGAACTCCAGGAACGCCATCGGCTTGGCCATGATCGCCACGCCGCCGGCCAGCGCCAGCGTGCATTCGCCCTGCCGCAGCGACTGCGCGGCCAGGTGCATGGCGACCAGCGCCGACGAGCACGCCGTGTCGACCGTGACCGCCGGGCCTTCCAGCCCGAAGGTGTAGGACAGCCGCCCGGACATCACGCTGGGTGCCTCGCCGGTGAGCAGATAGCCCTCCGAGCCGGACTCGAGGTCGGCGCCGTAGCCCGAGGTGCTGGCCCCGACGAAGACGCCGGTGCGGCTGCCGCGCAGGCCGGCCGGGTCGAGCCCGGCGCGTTCGAAAACCTCCCACGACGTCTCCAGCAGCACCCGCTGCTGCGGGTCCATCGCCAGGGCTTCGCGCGGCGAGATGCCGAAGAAGCCCGCGTCGAAGTCCGCCGCGCCGGCCACGAACCCGCCGACACCGGCGAGGTCCGCGTCGCCGAACGACGCCAGGTCCCAGCCGCGGTCGAGGGGGAACTCCGTCAGCGCGTCGACGCCGTCGGCGACCAGCCGCCACAGGTCTTCCGGCGAGCGCACGCCGCCGGGGAACCGGCAACCCATCGCGACGATCGCGATCGGCTCGTCGACGGCCGCCGCCGAGGTCACCTCCGTGGTTTCGGTGCGGCCCAGCAGCAGCCGGTGCAGCTCGCCGGCGAGCGCGGCCGGGTTCGGGTGGTCGAACACCAGCGTCGCGGGCAGGGTCAGGCCGGTGGCCGCGTTGATCCGGTTGCGGACCTCGACCGCGGTCAGCGAGTCGAAGCCCAGTTCGCGGAACGCGCGTCCGGCCGGGACCGCCGCCGGCGAGTCGTGGCCGAGGACCGAGGCGGCCTGGCCGCGCACCAGGTCCAGCAGCAGCCGCCGGGCTTCGGGTTCCCCCAGGCCGGCGATCCGCTGGGTCAGGGCCGGCCGCGCCACCTCCGGCTCTTCGGCCGGCAGCGCCTGGACCTCGGGGATGTCCTCGATCAGCGGACGCCGCCGCGAAAGCGTGAAGCCGGGCGCGAACCGGGCCCAGTCGACGTCGGCGACGGCCAGGAAGACCTCGCGCGCGTCGAGGGCCTGGCAGAGCGCCTCGACCGCGGCTTCCGGCGCCATCTCGCGGAGGCCGCGGCGGCGCAGCTGGTCCTCCAGCTCGACGTCGCCCGCCATGCCGCCGCCGCCCCAGAAGCCCCAGGCGACCGAGGTCGCGGCGACTCCACGGGCGCGACGCTGCTCGGCGAGGGCGTCGAGGTAGGCGTTGCCCGCGCCGTAGGCACCCTGCCCGCCGCTGCCCCACACCCCGGCGTTCGAGGAGAAAAGGACGAAGGCGTCGAGGTCGTCGCCGAGCAGTTCGTCGAGGTGGCGGGCGCCGGCGACCTTGCCTTCGGTCACGGCGGCGAACTCGGCCGCGGTGGTGTCGAGCACCGGGGTGGCCTGCGGGAGCCCGGCGGCGTGGAAGACCGCGCGCACCGGCTCGTCCAGACCGGCCAGCAGTGCGGCGAGGGCGTCGCGATCGGCGACGTCGCAGGCGGCGATCGTCACCCGTGTGCCCAGCGCGGCCAGCTCGGCTTCGAGGTCGGCCGCGCAGGGGGCGTCCGGGCCGCGGCGGCTGGTCAGCACGAGGTGCTCGGCGCCGTC
>NZ_JBSGJD010000277.1:0-12177 GCF_053605405.1 Amycolatopsis sp. NPDC003861 | reverse complement strand
TCGGACGCGGCCCGGGCGGCGGCGGTGCTTACCGTCCCGCTGCCGACCCCGGGCGCCCGGCGGGTGTCGTGAGTGGTAAGGCGGGTTAGAACCCGCCTTACCACTCACGACAGCTGCGGCAGGGTCAGGACGCCAGGGCGAGTTCCCGCCGTTCGGCGCGGGCTTCGCGGCGGTCCAAGGTGCCCGAGACGACGGCCAGCGTCAGCCCGAACACCGCGAGCAGCGCGCCGACCCAGTTCGGGGCGACCAGGCCGAGCCCGCCCGCGATCACCAGCCCGCCGAGGTAGGCCCCGATCGAGTTGGCGATGTTGAACGCGGACTGGACGGCGGCCGACACCAGGGACGGTGTGCCGCCCGCCTTCTCCATGATCCGCGCCTGCATCATCGGGCCGATCATGAACCCGGCGACGCCGACGAAGAAGATCGTGATCGCCGCGCCGATCTTGCCCTGTGCGGTGATCGTGAAGATGCCCAGCACGGACGCCAGCGCCAGCAGCGCGATGTACAGGCTCGGCATCAGCGCCCGGTCGGCCAGCCGGCCGCCGAGCAGGTTGCCGATCGTCATGCCGACGCCGGCCAGGGACAGCAGCAGGGTGACGTTCGACGGCGAGTAGCCGGCGACGTCGGTCAGCATCGGCGTGATGTAGGACAGGCACGCGAACACGCCGCCGAGGCCGAACGTGACGATCGCCAGCGCCAGGTGCACCTGCGGCCGCTTGAACGCGCCGAGTTCGTTCCGCAGCGAGGCCTCGGCCGCGGGCTTGCCCTGGTGCGGGACGAGCTTCGCGATGGCCGCGATGGCGATCAGGCCGATCACCGCGACGACGCCGAAGGTGGCGCGCCAGCCGACCTGCTGGCCGAGCAGCGTGCCCAGCGGCACGCCGATGACGTTCGCCAGGGTCAGGCCCAGGAACATCAGCGACACGGCCTTGGCGCGCTCGCCCTGGCCGACGAGGCTGGAGGCGACGACCGCGCCGGCGCCGAAGAACGCGCCGTGGGGCAGGCCGGCCAGGAACCGGAACGCGACGCCGAACTCCTGGTTCGGCGAGAGCGCGAAGAGGGCGTTGCCCAGCGTGAACAGGCCCATCATGGCCAGCAGCATGGTCTTGCGCGGCAGCCGGACGGCGACCGCGGTGAGCAGGGGGGCGCCGACGACGACGCCGAGGGCGTAGGCGGAGATGAGGTGGCCGGCGGCCGGGATGTCGACGCCGAAGTCGGCGGCCGCCTGGGGCAGCACGCCCATCATGACGAACTCGGTGGTCCCGATGCCGAAAGCTCCGATGGCGAGCGCGAGCAGCGCGACGGGCACGGCACTCCTTCCAAAGTGGGTAAACGATTACTGAGCCTAGTTTTCTGGATCGGTTCAGTAGGCGGGCAAAAAGAAAGACAGCCGATCGGCCCCAGCGCCGTGAGCTGCCTACGCCCAGTCCAACAAGCGAGGGGGTCCGTTGTCATCCCGATATCGGGTGACGATCCACACCGTAACGCCGTGATCAGCGCGGAGCGGCCAGCACGCCGGTCAGCAGGCCGGGGAACAGGGCGTCGAGATCGTTGCGCCGCAACGAGTTGAACCGCGTGGTGCCTTCCTGGCGGCCCGCCACCACCCCGGCCTGGCGCAGGATGCTCAGGTGGTGGGTGATTGTGGACTTCGTCACCGGCACGGTCAGCGCCCCGCAGGCGACTTCGTGCTCGGTGGCCGCCAGCTGCCGGACGATGGCCAGCCGCACCGGGTCGGCGAGGGCGCGCAGCACCCCTTCGACGGTGATCTCCTCCCGGGCCGGGTGGGCGATCGGGGGCAGGGTGTCGGTCTTGGCCATGGGTCCATGGTACGACGCCGGTCGAAATTCGGGGACGAGTCGTAGTACGGTGACTGTCGAACTACGACGTTCATCGAACTTATCCCTGCTTCGCTTGGGGGCCCAGCCCATGTCCGCACCTGCCCAGCCGAGGATCTCGGTCCTCGCCTTCGGCGCCTTCGGCGTCGGGACCAGCGGTTACATCGTCGCCGGGCTGCTGCCCGCGCTGACCGGCGAGCTGCACGTCTCGGCCACGGCCGCGGCGCAGCTCGTGACCGCTTTCGCCATCGCGTACGCGGTCGGCTCGCCGTTGTTCGCCGCGGCCACCGGCACCTGGGAGCGCCGGACGCTCCTGGTCGCCGCGCTCGCCGTCACCGGCGCCGGCAACCTGTTCGCCGCGCTCGCGCCCGGCTACGGCTCCCTCCTGGTCGCCCGGGTGGTGACCGCGGTCGGCGCCGCGGTGTTCACGCCGGCGGCGAGCGCGGTGGCGGCCGAGCTGACCGCGCCGGAACGCCGGGGCCGCGCCGTCGCGCTCGTGTTCGGCGGCCTGACCGTCGCGCTCATCTTCGGCGTCCCGCTCGGCAGCCTCATTTCCCAGCACCTCGGCTACCGGACGGCCTTCGCGCTGGTCGCCGCGTTCTCGCTGGTCAGCGCGTTGGCCATACGGCTCGCGCTGCCCACGGTCGCCGCGCCCCCGCGGGTGGGCCTGGCCGAGCGGTTCGCCGCCGGCCGCGACCCGCGGGTGCTCGTCATGCTGGCCACGACGGTGCTCGCCTGCCTCGCCGCCTTCATGGTCTACACGTTCGTGTCACCGCTGCTGGCCGCTACGGCGGGCGTGCACGGCACGACGGTGACGATCCTGCTGTTCTGCTACGGCGTCGGCGGCGCGATCGGCAACTTCGCGGGCGGCCGGGCGGTCGACCGCTGGGGCTCGCGGGCGCCGCTGCTCGTGGTCACCGTGGCCGTCACCGCGGTGATGGCGTTGCTGCCGCTGACGACGGTGACCCCGGTCGCGGCCGGCATCTCGCTGTTCGTCTGGGGGCTGGCGACGTGGTCGTTCAACCCGCCGGTGCAGCACCGCCTGATCGAGCTGTCGCCGGGGCACGCCGGGCTGGTGCTCTCGCTCAACGCGTCCGCGATCTACCTCGGCGTCGGCCTGTCCGGCGTGGTCGGGGGAGCGGTGCTCGCCTCGGGCGGCCCGCGGCTGCTGCCCGAGGTCGCGGCCGCGCTGACCCTCGTCGCCCTGCTGCTGGTGGGCTGGACGTGGGGGCGGGTCCGCGAGCCCCGGGAACCGGTCGCCGTCTAGTCGGCGTGCGCCTGGACCTCGCAGTCGGGGCCGGGGTACACGAGCCCTTCGTGCCCGTCGGCGAACCGCACCAGATAGGGCGGTGCGCCGTCGGGGCCCCGGACTTCGAGGATCTCGCCGCGCTGCTCGGCCGCTCCGACGGTCCGGCCGTGCACCTGGATTTCGTCGCCTACTCCTGCGTGCATGGGCTTCACCTCCGGGTCCAGGGTAGGAGCGGAAATCCGTCCCGTGGACCCGGCGAACGGGTTAGAATCCCCGGCATGATCAGTGAATCCGGAGGCGCCGCGCCTCGGCGCCGGTGAGCCCTTCGGTCCGGGTCCGCACGCCCCGAGAGCTGCGGAAGTCCCGGCGGAGCAAGGCACATTCCTGTTGGGGGCACCTGGTGGCCGCCCCGCTGTGGCCGTTGCACGGCGCCAACCTCGGCACGCACCTGCGACGCCGTCGGCGCGTGCCTCGCCGTGCCGCGGTTCCCGTGGGTGCCCGAAGCGTTGCGGAGGGGGAACACGTTGCGGCGTCCGGCCTGCGTGCACTGGGTGCACGACCCACCGGCCTGGCTGGCCCGCGAACGCGCGGCGGGCACGAAGGTGGTCGGCGTCGAGCTGGCCGAGGAAGCCGTCCGGCTGGCCGACCTGCCCGCCGCCCGCGGCCGCACGATCGCCGTGCTCGGTCATGAGCAGACCGGCATCCCTTCGGAGGCTCTCGACCTGCTCGACAGCGCTTTCGGGGGTCCGGGTGGCGAAGCCCCCGGCCCGGGGCGGAGCCCCGGTTGTCACAGCGTCGTGGAGATCCCGATGGTCGGCACCGGTGCCAGCCTGAACGTCGCGGTGGCCGGGAGCCTCGTGCTGTACAAGCTGGCCGGCCTGCTGTGACGAGTCTGAAGTGGACGGTCGCGGAGAACGCCGCCTGGTGCGATCTGGTGTGCGGCGGGGAGTTCGGCCTGCGGGCGTGGACTTCGCCGTCCCGCGCACCGGAGTACTACCCGGACGCGGTGACGCTGACCCCGGACGCCACCGCCGCCGACATCCTCCCGTTCGTCGACGGCTCGGCGGGGTGTTCGGTCAAGGACAGCTTCGCGACCTTGGCGCTGCCCGGGTTTTCGGTGCTGTTCGAAGCCACGTGGATCGCGTGCGGGCCGGGCGTCCCCGAGCCGGGCTGGCGGCGGCTGACCGAGCACGGCTTCCCGGTCGTCGCCTCGGTGGCGGTGCTGTCCCGCGGCCCGGCGCGGGTCGTCGCCCACCGCGGCGAGGAGGTGGTGGGGCTGTCCAACTTCGCGGGCCCACCCTCGGCGTGGCCCGGCGCGGTGGCGGCGGTGGCGGCCGCGTTCCCGGGGCTCCCCGTGGTCGGCTACGAACACGGCGACGCGCTGCGGATCGCGCTGGACCACGGCGCTTCGGCGCTCGGACCCCTGCGCGTCCTAGTGCGTTAGCCGGCCTTCGCGGCGGCCTTGGCGGCCTTCTTGAACGCGCGCACCTCGGCGAGGGTTTCGGCGCTCGTGACGTCGGCGATCGACCGGCGCGAGCCGCGGTCGCCGTACGCGCCGGCTGCCTCGCGCCAGCCCTTCGGCTGGATGCCGCGCTGCTTTCCCAGCAGGGCCAGGAAGATCTTGGCCTTCTGCTCCCCGAACCCGGGCAGGGCCTTCAGCCGCTTGAGGACCTCGGGACCGTCCGGCTTCGGGCGGCCGTCGAGCCAGATGCCTTCGGTGCGGCCGTCGTAGGTTTCGATGATGTGCTGGGCGAGCGCGTGGACGCGGCGGGCCATCGAGCCGCCGTACCGGTGGATGGCCGGCGGCACCACGCAGAGCTCGACGAACTCATCGACCTCGGTCGCGGCGATCTTCGCCAGCGAGAACCCGTCCATCCGGTTCTCGATCTTCCGCGGGCCCATGAAGGCGTGCTCCATCGGAAACTGCTGGTCCAGCAGCATGCCGACGAGCAGGGCGAACGGGTCGTCGTTCAGCAGCTTGTCGGCCGCCGGGTCACCGGTCAGGTGCAGTTCGCGCAGCATGCTGTCATCTTGACACAGTCTCCCGCTCCGGCAGGTGCGCGACGACCAGCGCGACCGTGATCGCGCGCCACATCATGTCCGGTGAGATCGGAACGGCGTCGTCACCGGGTTTTCGCGTAGCGCGACGGCGTCGTGCCCAGGTACCGCTTGAAGTGCCGGGTCAGGTGGGCCTGGTCGGTGAACCCGGCCGCCGTCGCGACTTCCGCGGCCGGGGTGCCGTCGAGCAGCAGGCGGCGGGCCCGGTCCACCCGGCGGCCGGTCAGGTACCGGTGCGGCGGCAGGCCGAACCGCGCCCCGAAGCAGCGGACGAGGTACGCCGGGTGCGCGCTGAGCGTCTCGCCCGCTTCGGCCAGCGTCAGCGCTTCCGGCAGGCGCGCGTCCAGGAGGTCCCGGAGGTCGTCGGCCAGGCCGCGCTTCGGCTCGTGCGACGCCGGCTTGCCCAGGTGGGTGCGCAGGCGGTCGGCGACCAGCACCAGCCGGCTCTCGGCCTCCAGCGCGTCGCCGGGCTCGGCGAGGGACTCGTGGAGCTGGTGGATGCGGGTGCGCAAGAGGCCGTCGGCGAGGCTCGGCCGGTCGACCGCGGCGCCGATCAGGTCTTCGCCGAGCACCGGCGTGTCCAGGTAGAGCACCCGCTTGCGGAAGCCGTGGCTGGTCGCGGCGCGGCCGTCGTGGGCGACGTTCGGCGGCAGCAGCGTCACGGCCGGGCCGAGCGCGCCGTGGTGGTGGCGGTCGAGGTCGTAGCGGATGACGCCGTCGTCGACGATCAGCAGCGTCCACGTGTCGTGCGTGTGCAGCGGGTAGGCGTGCGTGGTGAAGCGCGCGTGGAAGACCTCGGCGATCCCCGGGACCGCCGGCCGCCAAGCCGCGACGTCCGCCATGTCAAGAACGTACAAGACGCGGCCGTCGCGCCCGGGCGATCGTGACCGGCATGAGTTCCTTCGACACGAAGATCGCCGTCCTGCTCCGCGACGACCTGGCGTCCTGGCAGCGGCTGAACGTCACGGCGTTCCTGGTGAGCGGCATCGCCCACGTGACGCCCGAGCTGATGGGCGAGCCGTACGCCGACGCCGACGGCACCGGGTACCTACCGATGTTCGGCCAGCCGGTGCTGGTCTTCTCCGGGACGGCGGCCGTCCTCACGGCGGCCCACGCCCGCGCGCTGGGCCGCGGCCTCCGGTTCTCGATCTTCACCGACGAGCTGTTCCACACGGGCAACGACGCCGACAACCGCGCGGCGGTCCGCGAGGTGCCGGGGGAGAAGCTGGCGCTGGCCGGAATGGCGGTGCACGGGCCGAAGAACGCCGTCGACAAGATCCTCAAGGGCGCGTCGCTGCACCGTTGAGGAGAAACCCCCTGTCCCCCGGGAGGGTGAGCTGCCAGCATGATCGGCAGTGCCGCGGAGGGCGGCTCGGGATGGGGAGGTTCCGTGACTTCACTTCGTCGTGCGTGCGTGGTCCTGACGGCGGCGGCCGGGCTGGGCCTGGCCCTCGTGCCGGTCGCCTCGGCGGACCCGCTGCAGACGGTCGACTACACCTCGGAAGACGGTGCCTGGCCGCTGGAGGGCAGCGCCCACTACGCGGCTCCGGGCGACGAGATCGCCGTCTGGGAGTACAACGGCGTCCTGAAGATCGACGTCCAGTCGGGACTGAAGGACCTGCGCGTCGAGCTGAGCGCGCCGACGGGGGAGACCCTGCACACCGGCACGTACACCGGCGCGCGGTTCCGCTGGCAGAGTGACCAGGAGCTGACCACCCCGGGGATCTTCGTCTACACCCACGGCAACGTGTGCAGTGAGGCGTACGCCGACTTCACGATCGACCGGCTGGAACCGGCCGAGGACGGCTGGTCGACCGACGTCGACCTGACGTTCGTCCAGCACTGCGGCAGCCCGGACGGCCCCGCCACCCGCGGCGAGGTCCACTTCCGCGCCTGAGTCACGGGGCCGTCGCGTGCACCACGAAGACGCTTCGGACGCGCTCGCCGTCGTCGGCGGTGAAGGTCTTCGCCGACACATCGACGAAGCCGTGGGCCAGCGCGGCGGCCCCGGCCTCGTCGAGCGGGAACGCCAGGTCCTTCGGCACGAACTCGGCGAACGGCCCGGACGGCTTGAACCGCGCTCCGGACACCACCGAGAAAGCCAGCCGCCCGCCCGGCTTCAGCACGCGCAGCCAGTCCGCGAACGCCACCGCGCCCAGGAAGTGCAGCGAGGACGCGCACAGCACCACGTCGGCCGAACCGTCGGGCGCCGGCATCGGCACCGCCGGCGCGACCTGCCACGTGATGACGCCGGACGGATCCTGCGCGGCGGCCTTCGCCTCGGCCCGCGCGACCATGGCCGGCGACAGGTCGACAGCCAGCACGCGCGCCGGCTTCAGCTGCAACGCCGCATAGGCCGCGAAGCCGGTTCCCGTGGCGACGTCCAGCACGAGTTCCGGGCCGGACGGCAGCGGCTCGACCAGCGCGGCGGCCACCGAGGCGTGGAACGTGTCGTCGTCGTAGTGCTCGGCTGTGCCGTCGAAGAACGCGGCCCGGGATTCGTCGCTCACGAACCCAACCTAGCCGGGCTCACCAGCGGTTTTCAGGCGGCGACGCCCGGCGAACCCGAGGTCGGCGCGGTGGTACCAGGCCAGGTCGCGGTCACCTTCCAGCCAGCACAGGAGCACGTCGGTGCCGTCCAGCTCCGCCGGGAAGTCGACCAGCAGCGGCGCGAACCCCTTGAGCTCGGCGCCGGTGCGCTGGACCGTCGTCATCAGGTCGTCGAGGCGGGCCTGCGCGGCCTTCCACTCGGGCAGGCCGCCCAGCTCGGTGGCCCGGCCGCCCGGTCGCAGCGACGCCGCGAGCTCGGCGGCGTCGGCGCGGACGCGCACGAGTTCGTCGAGGACCGGCCGCAGGCGCGCCAGTTCGGCGCGGGCCTCGGCGACGGTGAACAGTCCCATCCGCCGATGATGCCACCGGCCTGGGTCAGCCCTCGCGCCGCCGCCGGACCAGAGCGTTGGCCAGTCCGCTGCCGACCAGCAGGAAGCCGACGCCGAGCAGGCCGCCGATGAAGAGGAAGTCCATGACGCCGTAGGCGATGTCGCTCTTCGGCATCAGGTTGACCAGCCGGAACCCCCATTCGGGCATGGCCATCGCGGCGACGCCGGGCAGCACGCCGTAGATCAGGCCGCCGAGGATCGGGCCGACCGCCGACAGGGCGCCGAGCGCGGCGACGACCAGCAGCAGGATCGCCCCGCCGGCCAGCAGCGCGATGCCGAGGGCGTCGCGGTTGGTGCTCAGCGTGGCCTGGATCAGCTGCTGCTGGCGCAGGCCGCCCCAGCTCAGCAGGCCGAGCGCGACCGGCGTCAGCACGAGCCCGCCGAGCGCGCTGACGACGTGCGCGGCTCCGCGGCGCGGCCGCTCGTCGAGCACGTCACCGGGCTCACCGGAATCCTGGTAGTCGTTCTCGTAGTCGTCTTCGTAGCCGGCGTACCGATGGGTCGACATGGCCGTCACCTCCCGCATCAAGAATTCACGGGTGGCATCGTGCCCTGGTTCACGCCCGAAAAGCGACGGTCGCTCGGCGAGCGGTCGGATCGGGCCGTGCCCGGTGATCCGTGCCACAAAGCGCGGGTGGAGACTTGATGCCGACCACTACTTGAACCATCCAGGTGCGTCAAGCAGTACGCTTGTACCGCTACCGGCGAGACGTATCGAAGAACGCGAAGATCCGCGGAAGGAGCACCGCTGCTCATGGCCAAGATCAAGGTCCAGGGCACCGTCGTCGAACTCGACGGCGATGAGATGACCCGCATCATCTGGCAGTTCATCAAGGACAAGCTGATCCACCCGTACCTGGACGTGAACCTGGACTACTACGATCTGGGCATCGAGGAGCGGGACCGCACCGACGACCAGGTCACCATCGACTCCGCGAACGCCATCAAGAAGCACGGCGTCGGCGTCAAGTGCGCGACGATCACCCCGGACGAGGCGCGCGTCGAGGAGTTCGGCCTCAAGAAGATGTGGCTGTCCCCGAACGGGACGATCCGCAACATCCTCGGCGGCGTGATCTTCCGCGAGCCGATCGTCATCCAGAACATCCCGCGGCTGGTGCCGACGTGGACGAAGCCGATCATCATCGGCCGTCACGCCCACGGCGACCAGTACAAGGCGACCAACTTCAAGGTCCCCGGCCCCGGCACGCTGACCATCAGCTTCACCCCGGAGGACGGGTCGGAGCCGATGGAGTTCCAGGTCGCGAAGTTCCCCGAGGGCGGCGGCGTCGCCATGGGGATGTACAACTACCGCAAGTCGATCGAGGACTTCGCGCGCGCGTCGCTGCAGTACGGCCTCGACCGCGGCCTGCCGGTCTACATGTCGACCAAGAACACGATCCTCAAGGCCTACGACGGCATGTTCAAGGACGTGTTCCAGGAAATCTTCGACGCCGAGTTCAAGGCCGACTTCGACAGCAAGGGCATCTCCTACGAGCACCGCCTGATCGACGACATGGTCGCCGCGGCGATGAAGTGGGAGGGCGGCTACGTCTGGGCGTGCAAGAACTACGACGGTGACGTCCAGTCCGACACGGTCGCGCAGGGCTTCGGCTCGCTCGGCCTGATGACGTCGGTGCTGCGCACGCCGGACGGCCGGACCGTCGAGGCCGAGGCCGCGCACGGCACGGTCACCCGGCACTACCGCCAGCACCAGCAGGGCAAGCCGACGTCGACCAACCCGATCGCGTCGATCTACGCCTGGACCCGCGGCCTCGAGCACCGCGGCAAGCTGGACGGCAACCAGGAGCTGATCGGCTTCGCGAACAAGCTCGAGCAGGTCGTCGTCGAGACCGTCGAGAGCGGCCAGATGACGAAGGACCTCGCGCTGCTCATCAGCAAGGACCAGCCGTGGCAGACGACCGAGGAGTTCCTCGCGACGCTGGACGACAACCTGGCGAAGAAGATCGCCCAGGGCTGAGTTCGTGCCTTGAAGGCCCCCTCCCCGGTTCGCCGGGGAGGGGGCCTTTCGCTTTGATCACACGCGGTGACGTCGCTGGCGCCTCCGGGTGGTTGCGTCGTCCGGCGCTGCCGTCGGGGTAAAGGATTGCCTACCCTTGGCGTGGGGACGGGTTCGCGGGTTGGAGGAAGGCATGTCGAAGAAGACTCTGCTCATCTTGGGCGCGCTCGTCCTGATCGTCATCGTGTACGTGAACTCGTCGGGCAAGCAGGCGTCGGGAGCGTCGGCCACCGGCTGCAAGGTGACGGTGACCGCGGACGTCCTCAACGCCCGCGAAGCGGCCGACGGCAACGCCAAGGTCGTCGGCAAGTACCTGCGTGACGCCCAGTTCGACGTCTTGCCGGGTGTGCAGGCCGGCTTCCGGAAGGTGGCCGACAACAAGTGGGTGGCCGCCGAGTTCACCCAGCCCGTCGCCGGCTCCGCCTGCTGAGGTTTCAGAGGCCGATCAGGTCGGCCGCGAGCGTGACGACACCGAAGGCCGCGGCCGAGAGGCCGAGCGTCCGCGCGCGTTTCAGGTCCCGTTTCGCGGCGGCGCGCCAGTAGAGGCCGATCCCGATCGCCAGCATCAGCAGTTCGACGACGGCCGAGACGGCGGGCAGCCGCCAGAGCCCGAAGCCGAAGACGGGCAGATCGCCGGCGTTGCCGGGCAGGATCGGCAGGTCGGCGCGGTGCACGACGAGGTCGAGCAGCCAGTGCGAGAAGACGACCCCGCCGAGCACGAGCCCGGCTTCGCGGCCGAGCCAGTTGGCGGCGACGGCGCCGAAGAGCGCGGCGAGCACCAGTGCGCCGACGAGCGAGTGCGTGTAGTCGGCGTGGATGACGCCGCCGCCGTAGCCTTCGCCGTCGATCGTCTCGACACCGCTCAGGTAGAGCGGCACGAAGACGACGTCGAGCCAGGCGGTGGCGAGCATGAGCGTCCACACGGGAATGGCCGGACGGCCCGCCTTGACGGCGGCGGCCAGCCCGAAGTGCCCGGCGATCATCGGCGGGCCTCCGCCCAGGGGAAGCGCGTGTCGAGCACGCCGAGCCCGACGGTGAAGAGGAGGACGGCGAGGAGGAAGGTCATCGTTTCTCCGGGTGGTTCGTCGCGTAGTCGGTGAGGCCCTGGACCAGCATTTTCTTGAGCACTTCGAAGCTCTCGCCGACGTCTTCGGGGCGCCCGAAGCCACCGGAGGCTTCGAGGCTTGCGAAGCCGTGAACGGCGGCGCGGATGCACCGCGTGGCGTGGACGGATCGGGCGTGGTCGAAGCCGAAGGGCCGCAGGACGGCGAAGACGACTTCGGCCACGGCATGGGTGGCGCGGCTGAGTTCGACATCCCCTTGATCGGGGGCGGCGGTCAGGGCGTGGGTGCGGTGCGGGTGGGCTTGCAGGTAGTGCCGGTAGGCGTCGGCAAGGGCGGCAACGGCATCCCCGCCCTCACGCCCGGTGGCGGCGTTCTTGAGGGTGTCGGCCATTTCTTTGACGACCCGGAGGTCGATGAGCCGCCGAAGGTCCGCGAGGTTCTTGACGTGCTTGTAGAGGGAAGGCGCGGCAACCCCGGCGCGTTCGGCGACCTTGGCGAGGGTGAGCTCGCCGGGCCCGGCTTCATCGACGAGGGCGATCGCCAGCTCGACCACGGCATCGGTGGTCAGCCCGGCTCTAGGCGACATGGTGGCTACTTGGCATAGCTTTAAAGCTAATGTCCGTAGCTTCGGCGGTCAAGGCCCGGTTTTTGTCGGTGGTGGGTGCTAGAACTGATCACGTCGAAAACCGCAGGTGGCGGCCGTTGGGGGCCGCTGGGAAGGAGGGAACGTCCGGGGGCGGGCGACAACTGAATCGCGGCTTGGGTTGGGCCAGATTGGGCCGGGTGTCCGCGGGGTCTCCAGGGGGAGTCTCGCGGGCCGGGCGCCCGAGCGGTGCGGGGGATCGAGCCTTGGGATCGAGCCTTGGGGACGTGCTCAGACGGGGGTCAGAGCACGAGGGACGATCGTCGGTGCCGGGGTGCCGGGGTGCCGGGGTGCCGGGGCCCAGCAGGTCCGCGATCAACCCCGCCAAGTGCGCGGCGATCGCCTCGCGGGCCGCCTCCGGGGTGGCCGAGC
>NZ_JBSGJD010000276.1:0-12191 GCF_053605405.1 Amycolatopsis sp. NPDC003861 | reverse complement strand
TTCGGCGGGCTCGACCGGCTCGGCGGCCGCGCGACGGCGGCGGACCAGCCAGCGCACCCCGCCGAGCACGAGCAGGACGGCCACGAGCGCGACGGCGGTCGTCAGCAGGCCGAAGCGCAGCCCGGTGACGCCCGTGAAGAGCGACACGAGCAGCACGAACCCGGTGGTCAACGGCGCCGAAAGGCCCGCCAGCCACAACCGTTCGCGTACGCCGGTGACCAGGAGGATCGAAAATCCCGGGAGCAACACCACCAGGATTCCCGCAGCCAGCCGGACAGCTTCGGACAGCATGCTTTCTCCGATCAACAAAGCCGCCAACGCCCGGAGTCTATGGGGGGCCGCGGTCCGCCCAGGATGCGGGTGACCAGCGAGCTGACGTGCACGGTAGCGTGGCCGCGCCGTCGGAGAACGGCGTTCACCGCGGGTGCGGGCCGGATCACGGCGGAAAATGGGGTGGGAGAATGGGTTTTCTGCTCGTTCTGGCCGCATTCTGGGTTCCGGGCGCCGTTTTCGGGGCCGCGATCGGCCTGCGCGGCTGGACGCTGGGTGCCGCGGCGCCGGTCCTCACGTTCGGGGTCGTGGCCCTCGGCATCCCGCTGCTGGGCGGCACCGGCATCCGGTGGACCGCGCTCTCCGTGACACTGTGGACGCTCCTGGTCTCGGCCGCCGGCTTCGCGATCACCTGGGCCGTGGCCCGGTTCACCCGGCGCCGCCGCCCGGACGCCGAGCCGCCCGAGCGCCCGCGGTGGTCGTGGCGCGGGCACGCCGTCACGGCCCTCGGCGTCGCCGCCGGGATGGCGGTCGGCCTGCGCACCGTGCTGCGCGGCATCCCCACGCCGGGCACGGTCAACCAGGACTGGGACGCCGCGTTCCACGCGAACCTCGTCCGCTGGATCGCCGAGCGCGGGGACGCGCGCCCGTCGACCGTCGGCACCATCGCGAACCTGCCGGACGAGACTCACTACTTCTACCCGGACACCTACCACGCGCTGCTCGCCCTGCTCTTCGGCAAGGGCGGGCTGACCGTGATGCCGCTGCTGAACTTCGCGTCCATCGCCGTCACCTTCGCGGTGCCGCTCGGCGTGGCCGCGATGTGCCGCGCGTGGCGGATGCCGGCGGTCACCGCCGCGGCGGCCGCGGCGGCTTCCGCCTGCTTCACCTCGTTCCCCTACGACCTGTTCTGGCACGGCCCGGTCTGGCCGTACGCGGCCGGCGTCGCCCTGGTCCCGGCCATGCTCGCGGTGGTCCGCCTGCTGCTCGAGCCGGGCGGGGCCACCGGGCCGCTGGCCGTCGGGGTGGGCGTCGCGGGCCTTGCCGCGCTGCACACGAGCGTCGTGTTCGTCCTCGCCGTCTACTGTGTCCTGATCCTGGCCGTCGTGCTCTTCCGGTTCGAGCCGCTCGACTGGCGGCGGGCCTGGCCGTCGCTGGTGGCGGCCGCGCTGCTCGCCGCCGGGCTCGGCCTGCCCCAGGTGCTGCCTTCGCTCTACAACGCCGGCGGCGTCACGTCCGCGGTCTGGGCCAACGCGGCGACCATGACCGGCGCGGTCGGGCAGACGGTCACCTTCTCGCCGATGGCGAGCTTCCCCCAGTGGTGGATCGGCCTGCCCGCCATCGCGGGCATCTTCCTGCTGGTCCGGCACCGGCGGATGCTCTGGCTCGTCGCGGCGTACGTCGTCCTCGGCGGCCTGTACGCGGCGACGGTCTCCATGGAGAGCGGCCTGGTCCACCTGCTCAGCGGGCCGTTCTACAACGACAACTACCGGCTCGCCGCGCTGCTGCCGATGATCGGCGCGGTCGGGTTCGGCGAGTTCGTCCACACCGCGTCGGCGTGGTTGGCCGCGAAGGTCCGGCCCCGGCTGCCGAAGCTGCACCCCGCCGCGCCCGTCCTGGCCGGCGTGGTCCTGCTCGCGGCGGTGATCGGCGGGTTCAGCCGCGGGTACGTGCACCTCAACTCCGTGCACGTGAACATCGCCTACCGCGGCTTCCCCGCGGTGAGCGCGGACGAGGAGACGGCGTTCGCCTGGCTGGCCCAGCACACGGTGCCCGGCGAGCGCGTCCTGAACGACCGCCTCGACGGGTCGGTCTGGATGTACGCGCTGCAGGGGGTGCACCCGACGCAGTGGAACTACTACGGCGCCCCGCCCGCCAGCGACGTCGGTTACGTCAGCGCGTACGCGAACCGGCTGGAGAACGACCCGAAAGCCCGGCAGATCCTGCGGGAGCTGAAGGTCCGCTACGCCTTTGTCGGCCAGGGCAACGCCGTCCCCGACCAGCGGAACGACGCCGGCCTGCAGCACCTGGACACCACGCCGGGGTTCAAGCTGGTCTACCGCAACGCCGGGGCCTCGATCTACGAGATCGCCGGGCAGCAGGACGTCGTCGCGGCCGGGGCCGCACCAGGGTCCGCGGCCGGTGACGGGCAGTGAAGGGATGCTGTGTCGACGATTACCAATCCGACCGGCAGTCACGGCGGAACGCGTGCGGTGGGCGGGTTGGCTGCGGACCGCGTCCGCCTGCTTTCGGCCGGATTGGTAATGTGATCGCGTGTCAACGACCCCGGCGACCACGGTGACCAGCCGCCGCGTGCTCATCGTGATGCCCGCCCTCAACGAGTCGGCGAGCGTCGCGTCGGTCATCGAGCAGGTGAAGCGGGCCCTCCCGAACGGTGACCTGCTCGTCGTCGACGACGGCTCGGTGGACGACACCGCCAAGCTCGCCCGCGCCGCGGGCGCCGAGGTGGCCCGCCTCGCCGTCAACCTCGGGGTCGGCGGCGCCATGCGCACCGGTTTCCGCTACGCCGCCGCCCGCGGGTACGACGTCGTCGTGCAGGTGGACGCGGACGGCCAGCACGACCCTGACGAGCTCGACGCGCTGCTGCGCGGCCTCGACGACGCGGACATCGTGATCGGCTCGCGGTTCGCCGGCAAGGGCGCGTACAAGGCCAGCGGGCCGCGCAAGTACGCCATGGTCGCGCTGTCGATCGTGTTCTCGCGGCTGGCGAAGACCCGGCTCACCGACGTCACGTCGGGCTTCAAGGCGATGGGGCCGCGCGCGATCCGGCTGTTCGCCGGCTACTACCCGGCCGAGTACCTCGGCGACACGGTCGAATCGCTGGTCATGGCCATCCGGGCCGAGCTGACCATCAAGGAGATCCCGGTCATCATGCGCGAGCGCGCGGGCGGCACGCCCAGCCACTCGCCCGTCAAGTCGGCCGTCTACCTGGGCCGCGCCGGGCTCGCGCTGCTGCTCGCGCTGGTCCGCCGCCGCCCCGCGGTCGACTCCTCGGACTCGGCTTAAGGAGCTTGGGAATGCAGGGTTGGCGCATCCTCAGCATCGTCATCGCGTGCTTGGTGCTGTTCGTCGTCATCGAGATGATGCGGCGGCGCAAGCTGCGGGAGAAGTACGCGGGCGTGTGGCTGGTCGTCGCCGTCGGCGTCGTGGTGCTCGCCGCCATCCCGGCGGCCGCGCAGTTCCTGGCCCGGCTGACCGGCGTGGAAACGCCGTCGAACTTCGTCTTCCTCCTCGCCGGCGTCGTGCTGGCGCTGGTGTCGCTGCACCTGTCCACCGAGACCGGGCACCTCGAGGAAGAGGTGCGCACGTCGGTCGAGGAGATCGCGCTGCTGCGTTGCGAGCTCGAGGACACCCGGCGCGCGCTGGAGAGCCGGATCGCCGAGCTGGAGGCGAAGACGGCGGCTCCCGACGACGTCAAAGGGCTTCCGGAGGTCGAGCGCGTCAGCAAGTGACGCGCTGATCGAGGCCCTGCTCGCCGCCCCCGCGCGGCTGGGCCGGGTGCGGGTGCTGGCCATCGACGGTCCGTCAGGCGCCGGCAAGTCCACCCTGGCCGCCCAGGTCGTCGAGGCGCTGACCGCCCGCGGCTGCCGGACGGCCCTGGTGAGCACCGACGCCTTCGCGACCTGGGACGACCCGGTCGCCTGGTGGCCCCGGCTGGTCGACGGCGTCCTGCGTCCCCTGGCGACCGGCCGGCCCGGCGCCTACCGCCGCATGGACTGGACCACCGGGGTGCCCCGGCCGGGTGAGCTCGTCCGGGTGCCCGTGCCGGAAGTCCTCGTGCTGGAGGGCGTTTCCTGCGGCCGCACTTCGGCAAGACCCCTGCTTTCGCACCTCTGCTGGCTCTCCGGCGGCCCGGAGGCCGGCCGGCTGGCCAGAACCGTCGCCAGGGACGGCGCGGCCGCACGGGCCGAATTGGCGCGGTGGCAACGGTTCGAGCGCGGCTGGTTCGCCGTCGACGGCACCCCCGGGGCCGCCGGCACCCGACTTTTGTAGGGGACGAACCGGTCACCCTCCGTGCCCGCACTGCTCCGGATCGATCAAGTCGCCGAGCGGTCACAACACGACCGGACTAATCTCGGTACCGCCATCTGAGTTAGTGATCGGGCACCGCGTGCAGCCAGCGCACACAAACGGTCACATTCTGTCGCTATTTATGGACACATTGCGGTCAAATCGGCGCCCACGTAGCGCGATCGTAACCTCACGTACTTAAGCCTGGGCCGAGTTCCCGCTAGTGTCGCGGGGCACACCGATCGTCCGTCGAGTTCCTGACCGACCGGACGGTGACTTTGAACCCGAACATCTCCCAAGGGGTGCCAGATGCAGCAATTGCGGCTGACCCGAACACGCCGCGTGGCCCTGATCGGGCTGAGCGGCGCGCTCGCGGTTTCGCTGTCCGCCTGTGCGGAATCCAAGCGTGACGAGGGCGCAGGGGGTGGTTCCGGGGGCACCATGATCTTCGGCGCGGCCGGTAACCCGAAGTTGTTCGACCCGATCTTCAACGACGAGGGCGAGACCTTCCGGATCACGCGCCAGATCTTCGACACGCTGATCCAGAACAAGCCGGGCACCGCCGACCTCGAGCCCTCGCTGGCCGAGAAGTGGGAGCCCAGCAACGACGGCAAGACCTGGACCTTCTCCCTCAAGCAGGGCGTGAAGTTCTCGGACGGCACCGCCTTCGACGCGACCGCGGTCTGCTTCAACTTCGACCGCTGGTACAACATGAAGGGCGCCGCCGCCCAGAGCCAGATGATCTACTACGCCGACGTCTTCGGCGGGTTCGCCAAGAACGAGAGCACCGACTACAGCGACCCGGTCTACAAGAGCTGCGAAGCCAAGGACCCGGCGACCGCGGTCGTGAACCTGAACAAGGCGAAGGGTGCCTTCCCGGCGGCCTTCACCCTGCCGTCGTTCTCGATGCAGAGCCCGGCCGCGCTCAAGCAGTACAAGGCCGACGAGGTCACCCAGTCCGGCGACTCGTTCACCTACAGCGAGTACGCCAACAAGCACCCGGTCGGCACCGGCCCGTTCAAGTTCGACGGCTGGGACCAGGGCAAGGGTGAGATCACCCTGTCCAAGAACGACACCAGCCCGACCCAGACGGCCAAGCTCGACAAGCTCATCTTCAAGGTGATCCCGGACGAGAACGCCCGCAAGCAGGCGCTCAAGGCCGGCGACATCCAGGGCTACGACTACCCGGCGCCGGCCGACTACGGCCTGCTGCGCAACGAGGGCGAGCAGGTGCTGGTGCGCCCGCCGTTCAACGTCCTCTACCTGGGCATCAACCAGTCCGGCCCGGCCGGTGAGAAGCTGAAGGACGTCCGCGTCCGCAAGGCGCTGGCCTACGGCATCAACCGCGAGCAGTTCGTCAAGAGCAAGCTGCCCGAGGGCGCCGAGGTGGCCACCGAGTTCGTCCCCAAGACGATCTCCGGCTACACCGACGAGGTCACCAAGTACCCGTTCAACCAGCAGCAGGCCAAGGATCTCCTGCAGCAGGCGGGTGCGACGAACCTGACGCTGAAGTTCTACTACCCGACCGAGGTCACCCGGCCGTACATGCCGAACCCGGCGGACGTCTTCACCTCGATCTCCGAGGACCTGAAGGCCATCGGCATCAAGATCGAGCCGGTCGCCAAGCCGTGGAACGGCGGCTACAAGGACGACGTCCAGAAGTTCGGCAAGCAGGACCTCCACCTGCTCGGCTGGACCGGTGACTACAACGACGCCGGGAACTTCGTCGGCACGTTCTTCGGCCGCAAGAAGCCGGAGTTCGGGTTCGAGAACCAGCAGCTGTTCGACGCGCTGGCCGCCGCGGACGCTTCGCCCGCCGGTGACGCGCACGCCAAGGCGTACCAGGAAGTCAACAAGCAGATCATGGACTACCTGCCGGCCATCCCGATTTCCTACGGCCCGCCCGCCATCGTGGTCGGCCCGAAGGTCAAGGGTCTGGTCGCCAGTCCGCTGACCGACGAGCGGTTCAACACCGTCACTGTCAACTGACGGCTCAACGCCGCGAGGCATGGGGTGGGTGCTACCGCGCCCACCCCATGTTCCGTACTCAGCGGGCTGCCACCTAAGGACTGCAAGTGCTCCGTTTTCTCGTGCGTCGGCTGCTACAAGCGATCCCGACGCTGCTCATCCTGTCCATCCTGGTCTTCGCCTGGCTGCGGTCGCTGCCCGGAGGGCCCGCGGCCGCCCTCCTCGGCGACAAGGCAACGCCGGAGAAGATCGCCAACCTCAACCACGTGCTGGGGCTCGACCAGCCGGTCATCATCCAGTACTTCAAGTTCCTCGGCCGCGCCATCACCGGCGACTTCGGCGCCTCGCTGGTCTCCACCCAGCCGGTGATGTCGGAGATCGGCACGTTCCTGCCGGCCACCATCGAGCTGGGCCTGTCCGCGATGATCGTCGCGGTGGTCATCGGCATCCCGGCCGGCTACCTCTCGGCCCGCTACCGCGGTGGCGTCGCTGACAACGTGATCATCGTGCTGACGCTGGTCGGCGTCGCGGTGCCGGTGTTCTTCCTCGGCTACATGATGCAGGACCTGCTGGCCGGGCCGCTGGGCCTGCCGTCGCAGGGCCGGCAGACCGCGGGGCTCGACGCCACCGCCGTCACCAACTTCGCCGTCCTCGACGGCATCATGACGAGCGAATGGGACGCCGTCTGGGACGCGATCAGGCACCTGATCCTCCCGGCGTTCGCGCTCGCCACCATCCCGCTCGCGGTGGTCACCCGGATCACCCGCGCGTCGGTGCTCGAAGTGCTCAACGAGGACTTCATCCGCACGGCCAACTCCAAGGGCCTCACGCAGCCCGTCGTCCGGCGGCGGCACGTGCTGCGCAACGGCCTGCTCCCGGTGGTCACCACCATCGGCCTGCAGACCGGCGCGCTGCTCGGCGGCGCGGTGCTGACCGAGCGGGTGTTCAACTTCCGCGGCCTCGGATTCCTGCTGGCCGAAGGCATCGAACGGCGTGACTACCCGCGGCTCCAGGCGCTGCTGCTCTTCGGCGCCCTGGTGTACGTGCTGGTGAACATGCTGGTCGACGTCTCGTACGGGATCATCGACCCGAGGGTGCGTGTGCGATGAACACTCTGCTGAACAAGAAGAAAGAGCCGATCGACAAGCTCGCCGCGGCGAGCGGGAACAGCCTCGGCCGCGAAGCGCTGCGGCGGATGCTGCGCAGCCCGGTCGCCATCACCGGTGGCGTGATCACCGGCCTGTTCGTGTTGCTGGCGGTGTTCGCGCCGCTGATCGCGCCCAAGGACCCGTTCGAGCGCTACCTGCAGGACAAGGTCGCCCTCGGCCAGGGGATCATCCCCGGCTCTCAGCCGGGCTTCCCGCTCGGCGTGGACGACTTCGGCCGCGACGAGCTGTCGCGGCTGATCGTCGGCGCGCAGAACACCCTCCTCGTCGGGGTCCTGGCCACGGTGATCGGTGTGCTCCTCGGCATCATCATCGGCGGGCTCGCCGGCGCGTTCGGCGGCTGGGTCGACACCGTCCTCATGCGACTGGTCGACGTCATGCTGTCGGTGCCGTCGCTGCTGCTGGCGATTTCGGTCGCGGCCCTGTTCGCCAAGCCGAGCCAGTGGACGGTGATCCTCGCCGTCTCGCTGATCGGGGTGCCGATCTTCGCGCGGCTGCTGCGCGGTTCGATGCTGGTGCAGCGCGGCAGCGACCACGTCCTCGCGGCGACGTCGCTGGGCGTCAAGCGCGGCACCATCGTGTTCCGGCACATGCTGCCGAACTCGCTGGGCCCGGTCATCGTGCAGGCCACGCTGACCCTGGCGACCGCGATCCTGGAGGCCGCGGCGCTGTCGTTCCTCGGTCTGGGCGACCCGGACCCGAACCGGGCGGAGTGGGGCATCATGCTGAGCAAGGGTGCCCGGCAGTTCCTCGACGTCCGGCCCGAGCTCGCGTACTACCCGGCCATCGCGATCATCATCGTCGCGCTCGGGTTCACGCTGCTCGGCGAGTCCCTCCGCGAAGCCCTCGACCCGAAGAACAGGCGGTGAGAACCCATGGCACTCCTTGAAGTCCGCGACCTTTCGGTCGTGTTCCAGCGGCGCGGCGAGCAGCCGTTCACCGCGGTGGAAGGCGTCAGCTTCGACGTCGAGCCGGGCCAGACGGTCGGCCTGGTCGGCGAGTCCGGCTGCGGCAAGTCCGTGACGTCGCTGGCGATCATGCGGCTGCTGGCCAAGCGCGGCAACAAGGTCAGCGGCTCGGTGCGCTTCGAAGGCACCGACCTGCTGTCCCTGTCCGACCGGGAAATGCGCGACCGCCGCGGCCGCGACCTCGGCATGGTCTTCCAGGACCCGCTGTCCTCGCTGAACCCGGTCATCCCGATCGGGCTGCAGATCACCGAGGTGCTGGAGCGCCACCGCGGGATGTCGCGCAAGGCGGCGTCCGTCGAAGCGGTGGACCTGCTCGACAAGGTCGGCATCCCCGACCCGTCGCGCCGGCTTTCCGAGTACCCGCACCAGCTTTCCGGCGGGATGCGGCAGCGCGCGCTGATCGCGATCGCGCTGGCGTGCCGGCCGCGGCTGCTCATCGCCGACGAGCCGACCACCGCGCTCGACGTCACCATCCAGGCGCAGATCCTCGCGCTGCTGCGGGAACTGGTGCAGGACACCGGCACCGCGCTGATCATGATCACGCACGACCTCGGTGTCGTCGCCGGGCTGTGCGACGAGGTGAACGTGCTCTACGGCGGCAAGATCGTCGAGCGGGCGCAGCGGCACCAGCTGTTCGCCGAGCCGCGCCACCCGTACACGCACGGCCTGCTCGCCTCGATCCCGCGCCTGGACGCGGGCCGCGGCGAGAAGCTGATCCCCATCCGGGGTTCGGTGGCCGACAACATCCCGTGGGACCACGGGTGCGCGTTCGCGCCGCGGTGCCCCAACGCGCTGCCGGTCTGCCGCGAGGTCCAGCCGCAGCTGGTGCCCGACCAGGGCGGGCTGCTGCGCTGTCACAACCCCGTGCGGCCCGCGGTCGCCGCGGGAGGAGGAACCCGATGACCCGTCCTGCTGGTGACGTGCTGCTCGAGGTCACCGACCTCAAGGTGCACTTCCCGATCAAGCGCGGCATCGTGATCGACCGGACGGTCGGGCACGTGTTCGCGGTCGACGGCGTCGACCTGGCCATCCGCCGCGGCGAAACCTACGGCCTGGTGGGCGAATCCGGCTGCGGCAAGTCCACTTTGGGCCGGGCGATCCTGCGGCTCAACGAGCCCACCGCCGGTTCCGTGAAGTTCGACGGCACCGACGTCGCGGCCCTGAAGGGGGAGGAACTGCGGAAGGCCCGGCGCCGGATGCAGATGATCTTCCAGGACCCGATGTCCAGTTTGGACCCGCGCCAGTCGGTCGAGTCCATCCTGCTCGAGGGCATGCACGCGCACGGCCTCGACAAGGACAAGGAAGCCACCCAGCGGCGGCTGCGGCAGCTGCTGGCCGCGGTCGGCCTCCCGGAGACGTCGCTGCGGAAGTACCCGCACGAGTTCTCGGGCGGGCAGCGCCAGCGCATCGGCATCGCGCGGGCGCTGGCGGTGGAGCCGGACCTGATCGTCGCCGACGAGCCGGTGTCCGCATTGGACGTTTCGGTGCAGGCCCAGGTGGTGAACCTGCTGGAGGACCTGCAGCAGCAGCTCGGCCTGACCTACGTGGTGATCGCGCACGACCTCGCGGTGGTGCGGCACATCTCCGACCGCATCGGCGTGATGTACCTGGGTGCGCTGGTCGAGGAGACCGACGCGGACTCGCTGTACCGGGACCCGCTGCACCCGTACACGCGGGCGCTGCTGTCGGCCATCCCGGTGCCGGACCCGCAGGTCGAGGACACCCGTGAGCAGATCCTGCTCGCCGGTGACCTGCCCTCGCCGGCCAACCCGCCGTCGGGCTGCCGGTTCCACACCCGCTGCCCGTGGCGGCAGGAGCGCCTGTGCAACACCGACCGCCCGCAGCTGCGCGAAATCGGCGGCGGGCACCGGGTGGCGTGCCACTACGCGGAGGACATCCGCGACGGGCGCATCCAGCCGCACGAGGTGGAGCCGGAGCTGGTGGAGCTCACCGGGGCGCTCAACCCCGACCTGGGCCCGCCGGACGTCGGCACCGCAGCCGAGATCCTCTGAAGTGACGGCCGGCCGGGCCTTGTCCCGGTCGGCCGTTCTCAGGTCGCCAGCTTGGCGGCCCGGGACTGCAGGTACGCCTGTTCCGGCAGGCTCAGCGTCCGCCGGGCGGCAGCCAGGTACGCCTCGCGGGCGCCGGCCGGGTCACCGGCGGTTTCGAGCAGGTGCGCGCGGATGGCGTCGACCCGGTGGTGCTGCTTGAGGTGTTTCGCCGCTTCGCCCAGTTCCGCCAGCCCCTGTTCGGGGCCGTGGACCTGCGCGAACGCGACCACCCGGTTCAGCGTCACCATCGGACCGGGTGCGACGACCCGCAGCAGGTCGTAGAGCGTGAGGATTTCGGCCCAATCGGTGTCTTCGCTGGTCGGGGCCTCGTCGTGGACCGCGGCGATCGCGGCTTGCAGCTGGTAGGGGCCGACGGGCGCGGTGGCCAGCGCCTGGGTGATCAGCGCGACGCCTTCGTCGATGAACGCCCGGTTCCAGCGCGACCGGTCCTGCTCGGCCAGCGGAACCAGCGCCCCGGCGGCGTCGACGCGCGCGGGCCGGCGGGCTTCGGTGAGCAGCATCAGGGCCAGCAGGCCGGTGACTTCGCCGTCGTCCGGCAGTTCCGCGTGCAGCTGCCGGACCAGCCGGATCGCCTCGGTGGTCAGCTCGACGCGGCTCAGCGTGTCCCCCGAGCTGGCGGTGTGGCCTTCGGTGAAGATCAGGTAGAGCACCTGCAGCACGGCGGCCAGCCGCTCGGGGCGCTGGTCGTGGGTGAGCCGTTCACCTTTCAGCTTCTGTTTCGCGCGGCTGATCCGCTGGCCGATGGTGGCCTCGGGCACGAGGAAGGCCCGCGCGATCTCGGCGGTGGTGAGCCCGCCGACGGCCCGCAGCGTGAGCGCGACCTGCGACGGCGGTTTCAGTGACGGGTGGCAGCAGAGCAGCAGCAAGGTCAGCGTGTCGTCGACGCCGCCGGCGGGCTCCAGGCCGGGCGGCTCGGCCTGGGCGGCGGCCTCCTCACGCCGTCGCCGCGCGGTGTCGCTGCGCCACTGCTCGATCCGCCGCCGGGACGCGGTGGTGATCAGCCACCCCTTCGGGTGATCCGGAATCCCCTCGCCCGGCCATTGCCGCGACGCGGCGAGCAGGGCTTCCTGGACTGCGTCCTCGCAGGTGTCGAACCCGCCGTACCGCCGGACCAGCGCGGCGAGGACCTGCGGCGCGAGCTCCCGGAGCAGGAGTTCGACGTCGGTCACAGCTCCGGTCCGTGGAGTCCCATCACCGGCCGCACCTCGACCTTGCCGAAGGACGCTTCCGGGACCTTCGCGGCGATCTCGAGGGCACGCTCTTCGCTCTCGCAGTCGAGCAGGTAGAAGCCGGCGAGGAACTCCTTGGCCTCGGCGAAGGGCCCGTCGGTGACGCCCACCTGCTTGGTCAGCTCCGGGTAGGCGAGCCGCTCGGAGACGATCCGTTCGCCGGAGGCATCGAGGTCGTCGTTGAGCTGCTGGTAGTAGGCCAGCCCGGCGGCCCGCTGCTCATCGGTCATCCCTTCCCACGCCTGGCGCGACGCGGGGTTGCCGTAGATCAGGACCACGTATTTCACTGGAGTCTCCTGTGCTTGGGTTGTCCACCGGAGTTGTCCACATGGGGGTGGAGCCTGTGGACAACTGTGGTGCTTGGGGGTGATGCCTTGCCAAGCACGCGAGATGCCCCGGTGAGCACGCTTTGTGTCCCTCCACCGACCCGGACGCCGGATTGTTCAACGGCCGTCACGCCGGGTCAAGGCGGGAAAGCGTGCCTTG